>CAYNSG010000028.1:0-16091 GCA_964399885.1 uncultured Bacteroides sp. | reverse complement strand
ACGCTTTCCCCCACATTTTTATGCAAACCGCATTGAAAAGAGAACATAAAAGAGCGCAAATATTTGGAGTGTTAAAATTAATGTATTAACTTTGCGGACTATTGGATCGCGACACCTCTTTAATCGACATCGCTAAACATGAACGAATAATGACCATAATTCTTCCGACCCGCCAATCATTTACGGCCTGCCGACATGCCTACACAGGGAGAAATTTTGCCAATTCAGAAAGAAGAGCCAATTCAGAAAGAAGAGCCAATTCAGAAATATTCGTAGGAGTCCGCTACATTTTGTCGAAGAAAAACACACTACGCTATGACTACCTGGATTATTAACTCCATACTGGCTCTGCTGCTCAGCATCCTGTTTGCCGGGATTCTCATTCCGCAGATTCTCTTGGTGTCGTTTCGCCGCAAGCTTTTCGATGAGCCAGATGAGAGGAAAATCCACCGTGGAGCCGTGCCTCGACTCGGCGGCATCGCCTTCACCCCCGTGATATGCTTCTGCGTCTCCCTGCTCTTAGGCATCGCTTTCCTGCTGGGCGACACCGATATAGAATATCTCATGCGCACCAACGCCCGCTCCATCGCCTTCGGCTTCTGCGCCCTGCTGATGATGTTCCTCACCGGCATAGCCGACGACCTCATCGGAGTGCGCTACCGCGCGAAATTCGTCATCCAGATTTTCTGCGCCGTGCTGCTCATCGGCGCCGGTCTTTGCGTCTCCGACCTCCACGGGCTCCTCGGTATCAACTACGTTTCGCCCTGGTTCGGCATACCGTTGACGATTCTCGTTATTGTCTATGTAATCAACGCCATCAACCTCATCGACGGCATCGACGGACTCTGCTCCGGACTATCCAGCGCCGCATTCATTATCTACGGCGTCGCCTTCCTGATGATGGACAAACCGGTCTACGCCATGATTTCGTTCGCATCGCTCGGCGTGCTGGTGCAATTCTTCTACTACAACGTGTTTGGCAACCCGGCGCGCGGCAAGAAAATCTTCATGGGCGACACCGGCAGCCTGACCATCGGACTGCTCCTCGTGTTCCTCGGACTGATGCTGCTCCACTACTCTCACGACAGCATCCCGATATTCCACACCAACCCGCTGATTTTCGCCATCTCGCCGCTGCTCATCCCCAGCTTCGACGTTATACGCGTGTTTATCCGCCGCATGCGCAACCACGGAAACCCATTCCTCCCCGACAAAACCCACATACATCATAAACTCCTCGCCCTCGGACTCCCGCAGCGCGTAGCAATGATGATTATAGTCCTCGTCGCAGTCGCTTTCAGCGTTGTCAACATCACCGTCTCGCGATTCGTCAACGTCAACATCCTGCTGCTGCTCGACATCATCGTCTGGACCGTCGTCAACATGTGGCTCACAAAACGCATCGCCCAAATCGAGGAACAGAAAAAGAATCAATTAGAACAAGACTCCACTGATAAGAAATGAAACTAAATTTCAAGCGGATTCTCTCGCGATCGCTCGTCGTCGCTGCACTGCTGACCGCCGCCGTCGCATCGGCGAAAATGACCGACCAGCAGGTTATTGAATATATCAAACGTCAGTCGGCTGTTGGCAAAACCGAGCAGCAAATAGGCAAGGAATTGCTCGCCAAGGGCGTGACACCCGAACAGGTGGAACGCCTTCGTTCTCAATATGAGAAACAGTATGACGCCGACGGTAAAGAGATAAAAAAGAATACCTCAAAAACCGGCCCCGGCGAAAAACTCGAGGGCACGCGCGACTCACGCCTGCGCCAGTCGAAGGAGCCCACAGAGGACGATGTCAACCGCATGAACTCTGTGTTCGACATCATGAACCCCGACTCGCTCGGACTGCGCACCGACACCGTGGCTCGCAAGAAGATTTTCGGCCACGACGTCTTCACCAACAAGCAGCTGTCGTTTGAGCCAAACGAAAACATGGCTACGCCCGCCGACTACCGTCTCGGTCCCGGCGACGAGGTGATTATCGACATCTGGGGCGCCAGCGAGGACCAGATTCGCGAGACCATCTCGCCCGAGGGCAGCATCATCGTCTCGCAGATCGGTCCGGTTCATCTCAACGGACTGACAATCGATGAGGCCAACGACCGCGTCCGTCAGATTTTCGCATCGAAATATGCCGGCGTGGCCGACGAGGAGACCGACGTCAACCTGACGCTCGGCGAGGTCCGCTCGATTCTCGTCAACGTCATGGGCGAGGTGACAATCCCCGGCTCTTATCGCCTCTCGCCGTTCTCTACGGTGTTCAACGCTCTCTACCGCGCCGGCGGAATCAACGAAATCGGCTCGCTGCGCGACATATCCGTGCTCCGCAACGGCAACCGCATTATGAACGTCGATATCTACGACTATCTCTTCGGCGGCAACCAGTCGGGCAACGTCCGCCTGCAGGAAGGCGATGTTATCATTGTGCCGCCCTACGATGAGCTTGTCAACGTCGAAGGTAGCGTGAAGCGCCCGATGTACTATGAGCTGCGCGAGGGCGAAACGCTCGCGAAACTCCTCGAATACACCGGCGGATTTGCCGGCGACGCCTACACGGAGCTGATCACCGTCAGCCGCCCCACCGGCTTGGAAAACACCATCTACAATGTCGACCGCCCGCAGTTCGGCAGCTACCGCATGCAAGATGGCGACGTCGTGAAAGTCGGAGCTGTCAACGACCGGTTCACCAACCGCGTGGAGCTTCGCGGAGCCGTGATGCGCCCGGGACTCTATGCTATCAGTGACGGCACTACGACCCTGCGCAAACTCCTCGAGCAGACCGAGGGACTCGCCGAGGATGCGTTCCTCGACCGCGCCATTATATATCGTGAGGACGACGACCTGACGCTCAACGCTATCGGCGTTGACCTCGGCGACGTGCTCTCCGGAAACGCTCCCGACGTGAAACTCCGCCGCAACGACATTATCGTTGTTTCCAGCGTCAGAGAGCTTGCCGACCAAGGCGAACTGATAATCAACGGCCAGGTGAATAATCCCGGCTCATACCCCTACGCCGAGGGAACTACCGTCGAGGACCTTATCGTCATGGCTGGCGGTCTGCTGCAAGGCGCTTCTACGGCTCGCGTCAACATCAGCCGCCGCATCATCGACCCGAGCAGCATGACGGCCACCAACCGGACGGCTCAGGTGTTCACCATCGCTCTCAAGGACGGACTCGGAGTCAAAGGCGATCCGGGCTTCAAGCTGATGCCCTACGACATCGTTCAGGTGCGCCAGTCGCCCGGATATCAGGCGCAGCGACTCGTCAACGTCACCGGCGAGGTGCTTTTCGAGGGTCAATATGCTCTCGAGCGCAAAAACGAACGCCTGAGCGACCTTATCCGCCGCACGGGTGGCCTCACCGACGGCGCATATATTAAAGGTGCGCGTCTGATGCGCCAGATGACGGAGAATGAAATCGCTGCCCGCGACGAGGCCATCCGCCTGTCGCTGACCAACAACGAGGACTCCATCTCGCTCGACCAGCTGTCGCTCACCAACCGCTACAGCGTAGGCATCGACCTCGAGAAAGCCTTGGCGCAGCCCGGCAGCTACTACGACCTCGTGCTTTGCGAAGGCGATTCGCTGACTGTGCCCGAGGAGATTACTACCGTGAAAATCTCAGGCGACGTGATGTTCCCCAACGTCGTTGTCTACATCCCCGGCAAGAAGCTCAGCTACTACATCGACCAGGCCGGCGGATATGGCGAACGCGCCAAGAAGAGCAAAGCGTTCATCGTCTACATGAACGGCAGCGTCACCAAGGCTAAACGCAACAGCCCGATTGAGCCGGGATGCCAGATTATCGTTCCCTCGAAGCCTAAGAGCGGCGGCACAAACTGGGCACAGGTGGTCGGCTACATCTCGTCGTTCGCCTCACTCGGAACTATGGCCGCCACAATCTACTCTATCTTCAAGAAATAAGTTATGGCTGATATAGATAACCGCCCGGATGTCAACAACGGCGAGGAGCAGGAAATCGACCTGCTTGAACTCGCCGGCAAACTCTGGGCCGCACGCAAAATGATTCTCAAATGGGCAATCGTCGGCGCCGTTGTCGGCCTGATTATTGCTTTCTCTATCCCGAAAGAGTACACGACCACCATCAAGCTCGCTCCCGAGGCGGGCGAGAAGACGATGTCGGGCAATCTTGGCGCGCTGGCAGCTATGGCGGGCATCAACACCGGCGGCACATCCGGCAAGGACGCCGTCAGCCCGCAGCTATACCCCGATATCGTTTCGTCGCTGCCTTTCGCCGTTGAGATGTTCGACGTCAAAGTTACAAACCTCAAGGGCGACGAGACTAAGACCGTCAAGGAGTACTTGAAGGAGGATATCTCCGCACCCTGGTGGAGCTACATCACTTCGCTGCCCGGACGAATCATCGGCGGCATCGCCTCGATTTTCCGCAGCAGCGACGACAAGGACGGCGAAGAGAAAGTCGACCTTTTCCGGCTGACCCATGAGGAGGACGCCGTTGTAGGCGTTCTCGGCTCGCGTGTCGACGTCGATGTCGATTCCAAAACGTCTATCATCTCTATCAGCGTCACAATGCAGGATCCGATGGTCTCGGCCATGCTTGCCGACACCGTCGCCGAGCGCCTGAAGGACTACGTCACCGAATATCGCACCAACAAGGCTCGCGCCGACATGGAGTATGCCCAGAAGCTCTGCGACGAGGCCCGCGACGACTACTATGCCGCCCAGCAGCGCTATGCTACCTACTCCGACAAGAACAAAGGCATCGTGCTCCAGTCGGCAAAAACCGAGGAGGAGCGCCTGCAGAACGATGTCTCGCTCGCTTTCAACCTCTACAACTCCACAGCTCAACAGCTTCAGGTTGCAAAGGCTAAGGTTCAGGAGATTACCCCGGTTTACACCATTCTACAGCCCGCCACCGTGCCGCTGAGAGCCTCGAAGCCATCGAAGGCGCTGATTCTCGTGGGCTGCGTGTTCCTCGCTGTTGTTGTCTGCTCGGCTTGGATTCTCTTCGGTCGCGACCTTACCCACAGCCTCAAAGCCGCGGTCGACAAGGAGGAGCAACCCGCCGAAGCTGAGGAGTAACCCCATCGGTATCATGGTCCGGAAGATTTCGCTGTTGCTGGTTTTGTTCTTGGCTGCCAACTTCATGGCGGCAGCGCAACACACGCGCATAGCCAAACCGCTCAAAAAGATCCACACCGACACCATCGCCATCCCCGACGATATGTTCTTCTTCGCCGATGAGCCCGCGCCCGACGAGGCTCCCGCCCCGGCCGAGAAGAAGCCCAAGAAAGAGAAAAAGAAGAAAAACAAAAAGAACAAGGACGCATCAACCCGAAGCGCAACCGGAACTATCGCGATTCTCGGCGAGACGGAGGTCGACGTGGAGACCATGGTCAAATTCGTCCGCACCCGCAACGCTGACTTCCCCCGTGAGATTGCCGAAGCGTTCCACCGCATAGGCAAAATCTACGGCATCCGCGGCGACATCGCCCTCTGCCAGTCGATTATCGAAACCGGTTGGTTCAAATTCACCGGCGGCACGGCCGTTACGCTCGACCAGAACAATTTCTGCGGGCTCGGAGTGACGAAACTGGGCGAAAAGGGCCATAGCTTCTCGACGGTCGACGAGGGCGTGACGGCTCAGATTCAACATCTTTTCGCCTACGCCTGCAAGCACTCGCTGCCGCGCGGAGAAAAAATCGTCGACCCGAGGTTCAAACTCGTCAGCCGCGGAATCGCCCCGAATTGGCACGACCTCAACAATCGCTGGGCCGCCAATTCGAAATATGGCGACCATATCCTCGCGCTCTTCGACGAGATGCTACAATATTCCGACTAAACCGAAATTCATGAGAACTGAAGAAGAACTCCGCGGGGTCACGCTGCTGGGAAACACCGGCGTGAAATACCCCACCGACTACTCCCCTCAACTGCTCGAAGCTTTTCCCAATAAACACGCCGACAACGATTATCTCGTGACACTTCTCTGCCCGGAATTCACAACTCTCTGCCCCAAAACCGGACAACCCGACTTCGCCAAACTCGTCATCAACTATATCCCCGACCGACTGATGGTTGAGAGCAAAAGCTTGAAACTCTATCTTTTCAGCTTCCGCAACCACGGCGATTTCCACGAGGATTGCATCAACATCATCAAAAACGATCTCGTTCGGCTCATGCAACCGCGCTATCTCGAAGTGAAAGGCATCTTCACGCCCCGCGGCGGAATCTCCATCCACCCCTTCGCCAATTATTCCGACGAGAACCATCGCGACATGGCGCGTCAGCGCATGCTCGCCGCTTTCCGCAACGACCTCTGATGAAACATTCGCTTCTAATCTATTCCGGGGGCATGGATTCAACGACCATGCTCCACGAATTTCGCGACGAAATAGCCCTCGCGGTCAATTTCAGCTACGGCGCCAACCACAACAGCCGCGAGGCGGAGTGCGCCCGCTGGCAATGCCGCGAGCTCGGCATCGAACTGCTCGAAATCGACCTCGGATTCATGCATCGCTATTTCCGCAGCGCGCTGCTCAGCGGTGCCGACGCAATCCCCACCGGGAAATATAATGCCGAAAACATGGCCGCCACGGTTGTGCCGTTCCGCAACGGCATCATGCTCGCCGTCGCCGCCGGACTGGCCGAAAGCCGCGGACTCGACACGGTCATGATCGCCAACCACTCGGGCGACCATAACATCTATCCCGACTGCCGCCCGGAGTTCATCCGCACCATGGGCGAGGCCATCATCGCCGGCTGCGATGCCAAAGTCAGCCTCGCAGCGCCCTACACCGGAATCAGCAAAACCGACATCGCTCTGCGCGGCCTAAAACTCGGAGTCGACTACTCCCGCACCTACTCCTGCTATAAGGGCACGGAAATCCCTTGCGGCGAGTGCGCAACCTGCCGCGAGCGCGAGCAGGCTCTCGCCGAGGCTGCCGCCCGGCTGAAATCGCTCTAATTTCTCACTATCGGGAAAATCGCGGCGGCGGCGGTGATTGCGACCGAGAATGGCGTGCCGTCGGCGCGTCGCGGCTTCGAAGAAAGCTCGTAGTAGAACGCTTGCTGGCGATCCCACGAGGGAAACATCAGCTGCCGTGTTTCGCCTGCCGGGATATCGGCGGGCAGAGTCTGAACCGCGCGATGCAGCAGCCGCCCGTCGGCGTCGAGATAGCTGATTGTCAGCCTGACGCCTATCAAACGTCGCCGCGACCTGTTCGTGACGAACACCGACTCGCGATACGAGCGCAACGGTTTGTCGAACCCGCTGACGACAATCATCCCCGCCGAGGGCACAACCGTGTCGTTGACGGCTTGAACCGCTGTCGCCACACTCTTACGGCCTACCTTGAGTTTTCCGCGCGTCGTGCGGTCGGCAAAAACCATAAACGCCGACGAGATAAAAATTGCTGTTAGCAGTAGTAGTCGTTTCATAGATAGCGGGGCGAAAGAGGCATTACGGGGTCGGGAAATTGGCGCACGGCGGTCATCGTGGCGCTGCCGTTGTCGCCGTTGCGCGAGCGAATGGCGCGGCGGAGAAGATACGGCAGCAACCTGTACAGCTCCAAACTGTAGCGCGACTTTACGCGCTTTATGGTTATCGCCGAGTTGTCGTCGCGGAGCTGCAGCGTGAACTGCCGCGGAGCGCGAAGCCGGCCGTCGCCGTCGACGCTCGTATAGATTGCCGCATCATATTCGCCGTCGGCTGCGGGAGTCATGATGCCCATCACCGTCCCGGGACGCAAAGCGCGGTCGGGAGTGCGCAGAACAACGATGCGATACCTGACGACCGACATCGTCGCGCCTGCCGCGATTCGTTCTATCGCAAATTCGGCACCGTCGACGGGCAGACTCCATATCCCTTCGATAAAATGCAGCGGCAACGCAGCCAAACGGCGGCGCAGCGAGTCAACGTCGTCGTAACCCTCAATCCGCTCCGAACGCGCAGGCAGCAGCGACGTAATCTTGTCGGCAGCCGTTGTCGCAGCAACCGAGCAAACCCAAATTAGCAGCAGAAGTGAGCGGAGGAGAGTCATGCCGGGGGCGTTGCTCAAAGATTGGCAAATCTGTAGGAGAATCCAAACGAAAGCACCTCCTTGAACTGGAACTTATGCCACGACGGGTCATCGCAGCGGGGAGTGGAGGTGTCGTAGCGCATGTGGGCGTAGATCTGAGTCGTCAGGAAGCGGTTGATGCGGAAAGCGAGCGTGTGCTCCCAGTCGCCCTGGAAATTCGTGTAATCGGAGAACGCGAAGAGGCGCGACGTGTAGGTGATGTTGTAGGTCAGCTTCCAGGTCATATTTGCGTCGATGGTCGAACCGAACTGATTTACGCAGTTTCGCCCGGGCTTGATATCATAGTTCGTCTCGTCGATATTGTTGTTGATACACGTGTTCAACTGCCACGAAAACGGCGCTATCGAAGCCTTGCAGCTGAACGTTTTCTTCGGGTTGGTAAAGTCGTAGGTCATACCGAGAGCGACGTTCAGCTCGCCCGGCGAGAGAAATGCTGCCTGCATCTGCTGCGAATTAGCCTTGTAGCTATTGAACAGCTGCGTCTTAAACTGCATCGAAACCGAATAGTACCACCGCTGGAAAGCCTTGTAACCAAATGTCGAGTTGATTTGGAAAATATCCTCGCTAACGTTGTAGGAGCGCACCGAGTCGTCGGGCGCGCTGTTGGTGCCCAACTTATAGCTTACCGTCGACTCGAACAGAAGATTGGGGTGGAATTTCTGATTGAGCTTCACGTTGTAGACCGCGTTGATGAGCATAATCAACGAATTCGAGCCACCCTGATACCAGTTGGGCGAAACGTAGGCCTGTGAGAACTGAACCGACGCGTCGAAATTCTGAATCCAGTTCTTGTAGTTAACGTCGAGAAACTCCGACTCAAGCTCGCGGCGAGTGTCCTTCACCGCCTGCTCGCGAACCTTAATGCGCGTGGGCGAAGCGTCGACGCTCTGCGTAAACTTATCCAGATCCTCGGGGAGCCACGCCAAGTTATAGTCGACATAGTCGGGACTGTTCACAAAGAAATTCTGGCGCGCACGGTCGAGCAAAATATGCTGTGCCTCCAGGTCGTCGAGCCACTGATAAGCGTCGCCGACATACACCGGGCGGCGGCGCGGCAGCAGCGGCAGCGAATCCAGATAGAGCCATGTGTCGAAAGCCGGCTTGCGGAAATGAGGCAGCGACAACGGGCGCACGGGGCGTTGACGCTCGATGACTATAGTGTCGGCCACGTCGCCCGGCAGACAGAGCGCCGAGCCGAGCTCCTCGTCAAACCACGGAAGGATTACAACCGTGTCGGTATCGAGCGCGCGATGCGTCGAATACCCGTTCAGAATCTGTGCATTCGCAGCAAATCCGCTAATAAGCAGCGCTATGACCGATGCAATGATGGTTCGAAGTGATAACATGGCCGTTGTTTTTCCGTGAATAGAACTCATTTAAACTTTTTATTTATTCACATTTTTGAGGCTTTTTCGAAACGATTTTGTCAATTGAAGAGGGAGCGTAGCGTGCTACGTGACCGATGAAATTGGCAAAATCGACCGAAAAAGACCAAAAAGGTGAATAAAAGGATGGTTTCAACCGAACTCATTTAACATTCGGTAAAAAGTTTGAATGAGTTCAAATAGCAAAACTACTGCAAAGTTACACAAAAACCTCCATTTTCCCCAACCTCGCCAACAAATTACTTCAAGATAAATCAAGATGCAACAAGATAAATCATGATTCATCATGATAAATCCTGTTGCATCTCGCTAAAACTTGATTTCTTTAATTTCGCGGCGGCGATTAGTTGTTTTCGGGGCGGAGAGACCGAACGGTAACCGCTGCCTGCCACATCTCGCTTTCGCGCAGCTGACGGAGCTCTTCTTCGAGCTTCTCGCGATAGTCGGGCTTGGAGTTGGAGTCAATCGAGATCTGAGCCTCGTTGCCACACTTCACGCTCTCATACAGACGCTGAACCACGGGCTTGATAGCGTCGTGGAACGGGCCCATCCAGTCGAGGGCGCCGCGCTGAGCGGTTGTCGAGCAGTTGGCATACATCCAGTCCATGCCATTCTTGGCAAAGAGGGGCATGAGCGACTGTGTGAGCTCCTCGACGGTTTCGTTGAACGCCTCAGAGGGAGTGTGGCCGTTTTCACGAAGCACCTCATACTGAGCCAGGAGCAGACCCTGGATGGCGCCCATCAGCGAGCCGCGTTCGCCCGTAAGGTCCGACGTTGCTTCGCGAACGAAGGTGGTTTCGAACAGATAGCCCGAGCCGATGCCGATGCCGAGAGCGATGGTGCGGTCAAGTGCGCGGCCGGTGTAGTCCTGATAGATAGCGAAGCTCGAGTTCAGACCGCGACCCTCGAGGAACATTGTGCGCAGCGATGTGCCGGAGCCTTTGGGGGCAACCATGATAACGTCGACGTCGGCCGGAGGTACAACGCCCGTGCGGTCGTTCCAGGTGATAGCAAAGCCGTGGCTGAAGTAGAGGGCTTTGCCGGGAGTAAGATGCTCTTTGATTGTGGACCAAACGCTCATCACTGCAGCATCGGAGAGCAGGCACATGATGATAGTGGCGCGGCTGCAAGCCTCCTCAATCGAGAACAGAGTTTCGCCGGGAACCCATCCGTCGGCTACAGCCTTCTCGAAGGTTTTGCCCTGACGCTGACCAACGATTACGTTGAAACCGTTGTCGCGGAGGTTCATGCTCTGGCCGGGGCCCTGCACGCCGTAGCCGATAACGGCGATGTTCTCGCCTTTGAGGATTTCGCGGGCTTTTTCCAGAGGGAATTCCTCGCGAGTGATGACGGTCTCTTCAACACCGCCAAAGTTAAGTTTTGCCATAATTTTATATTTATGTTTGTTACTTATTTCATTATCATGCGGGCGCTGCAGAATGTGCGGTCAGCGCCATCGCTTACGGTCGTCGTGAACGTCAACGCCGGCTCTTCAACCGTCGCCGTCCGCCAGTGCTCGCCAAAAGTTGCCTCGTGGCTGAAAGCGATGTCAAAGCGGGCAATGTCGTGGCGGTCGTAGACGTCGAGCGGCGTGTTGTTGAGAATCAAGTCGATGTAGCGCAGCGTGTTGACGTGGCGATTGAAATCGATATCCGTAGCGCGGAACACGCCTTCGGTCACCACCGCCGACTCGTTCTCTGCCGGCATACGCAGCTTCGGCTGAGGCTCTATCGGGCAGCGGCGGTCGCTTACGGTCGTGGCCAAGTGGGCTATCGACGACAGGTCGGCTGGACGGCGCGACTCGATGTTGATAGCAACCCAAACCGAGCGTATATAGCCGATAACCTCACCATCAGCGCCGCCCGAGCGCAGCTCGAAATTGCGCGCCGAGAAATGGCGGTTGAACCCTTCAATCCACGTCGTCAGCGTGTAGTCCTCGTGCATCGCCGGAAAGCGCGACAGCTCGAACGACAACCGACTTAGCACCCACGCATTGCCGTCGAGAATCAACCGCGAATACCCTACGCCGATAGCGTTGGCATGGTCCGTGGCGAGCTCTATGACGCGCTGGGCGAGCGTCGGCAACGGCAACCGCGACTGAGCGTTGCAGCCCGCGGCCGTAAGATGCCACGTGTGGGTCAATTCTGTTGGCACTTCGCTCATAGTTCTATACTCATAATTCTATGCGCATGCGGCGCTGCTCCTGTTCGCGGATGAATTTGTCGACCAGCTCAAGGGGCGACTTGGTGATTGCCACGCGACCGCTGCGCACAAACTGATGGATATCGTAGCGCTTCAGCTCCTCGAAGAGGGCCTCGGTCTCGTCGTAGTGGCCGGTTTTCTCCAGTATGACGTTATCGCGGTTAATCTCGATGACGCGTGCGCCGTTGCGGCGGATTATATCTTCGAGACGCGAATTGTCGAGCAACTGCGCGATGGGCACCTTGTAGAGCGCCACCTCCTGATAGACGAGCTCGTCGTCGGTGTAGAGAAAAGCGCGGAGCACATCGATTCGCTTCTCAATCTGCTTGATGATTTTCTCCATCGTCGAGCGGTCGCTGTAGCACGAGAGCGTTATTTTGTGCACCCCCGGGATTGAGCATTGGCTGGCGCTGATGCTCTCGAGGTTGACCGACCGGCGGGTGAATATGATTGACAGCTGGTTCATCAAACCGACGTGGTTTTCAGCGAAAACCGAGACGGTAAACAGCGTTTGTTCCGATTGTTCTGCCTGATTGTTCATTCCGGTGAGTATGTTGTGTTACGGTCAAGTAGTATGTAGTCGACTGATTCGCCGTTGGGAGTCATCGGGAACACCATGTCGCGCTCGTCCACGCGCACATTGAGCAGATAGGCTCCGGGCCATTCCATCATGCGGCGTATGGCGGCATCGAGCTCACGGCGGTGGGCCACATTCTCTGCCTCAATGCCGTATGCGTGGGCAATCTCCACGAAGTTGGGGTTTAACATCGGTGTCTGCGAGAAGCGGTTGTTGTAGAACATCGCCTGCCACTGGCGAACGTTGCCGAGAAAGTCGTTGTTGAGAACAACCATCTTCACAGCCGTGCCATACTGCATGATTGTGCCGAGCTCCTGCATGGTCATCTGGAAGCCGCCGTCGCCGCAAAATAGGCATACTTGCCTGCCGGGAGCAGCCATCTTGGCGCCGATAGCGGCGGGCAGGCCGAAGCCCATCGTGCCGAGGCCCCCGGAGGTGATTATGCTGCGCGGGGCGCGATAGTTGAAATAGCGTGCAGAGAGCATCTGGTTTTGGCCCACGTCGGTGACGAGCAACGGGTCTTTGCCGGCAGCAAGCGAAACCTTGCGGGCAACCTCGCCCATTCTCAGCGGTCCTTCGGGGTCGGTCCCGTTTATGGCGTCGTTGATCACGGTCTCCTGCTCGCGGCGGTCGGCGGCATCGAACGTGGCAAGCCATTCGTCGTGGCGCGCGTGGATTACCATCGGCAGCAGCCCTTCGAGAGCCTTGCGCGCATCGCCGTGGATTGTTGCGTCGGTATGCACGTTCTTATCGAATTCCGAGGCGTCGATGTCGATATGCACCACGCGGGCATTCTTAGCATAGAACTTCAAGTCGCCGGTCACGCGGTCGTCAAAACGCATTCCGATAGCCACTATGAGGTCGGCGCGGTTGGTGTTCCAGTTCGGACCCACATTGCCGTGCATACCTACCATGCCTTTGAATAGCGGATGATCAGTGGGCATCGTCGACAGTCCGAGCAGTGTAGTGGCTACCGGGATGTTTGCTTTCTCGGCGAGCTGTGCCAGCAGCTCCTCAGCCTGCGAAATCATCACGCCGTGGCCCGAGATTATCATCGGACGCTGCGCGGCGTTAATCAGGTCGGCGACTCTGCGGAGGTCGGTCTCCGGTATCTCAGGCGAGGGAATATATGAGCGGATATACTTACAGGGCTTATACTGCTTCCATTCAAGCAGTTCGTTCTGGGCGTTCTTGGCGATGTCGAGCACTACCGGACCCGGGCGACCCGTTCCGGCAATATGGAAGGCGCGGGCTACCGCTCCGGGAATATCTTCGGCGCGGCGAATCTGATAGGCCCACTTCGTGATAGGTTGCGTGATGCCGACAACGTCGGTTTCCTGGAATGCGTCGGAGCCGAGCAGCGAGGCGTTCACCTGGCCGGTGATTACCACCAGCGGCGTGCTGTCCATCGTGGCGTCGCTCAGTCCGGTCATGACGTTGGTAGCCGCCGGACCCGAGGTGACGATCACCACTCCAGGCCGACCCGAAACGCGGGCATAGCCCTGCGCAGCGTGGATAGCGCCCTGCTCGTGGCGCACGAGCACGTGGGTCAGGCTGTCGGTGTAGTCATACAGTTTGTCGTAGACCGGGATGATAGCGCCGCCGGGATAACCAAACACGCGGTCGACCCCCTCGGCTATCAGCGAGCGTATGAGGGCTTCAGCCCCGTTTATTCTTTCGTTCTTCATTGAACTCATTTAAACTTTGTCGTTTCAGAGTCTGACGCCGCCTTTGTCGGCTGAAGTTACAGAGTCGGCATAATGGCGCAACGCCTTGGAGATTACGCGGTCGCGCGACCGCGGAGTGAACGCTTTGTCGCCGTGGGCGAGCTCTTCGGCTCGGCGGGCGGCAAGCTCCTCGTCGCTGACGCGCAGATTGATTGTGCGGGCGGGAATGTCAATGTCGATTATGTCGCCGTCACGGACGAGCGCTATGTTGCCGCCGGCAGCCGCCTCGGGCGAGATGTGGCCAATCGACAATCCCGATGTGCCGCCCGAGAAACGTCCGTCGGTAATCAGCGCGCATTGCTTGCCGAGATGTTTGCTCTTGATGTAGCTCGTCGGGTAGAGCATCTCCTGCATGCCGGGACCGCCGCGTGGACCTTCGTAGACTATCACTACAACGTCGCCGGCCTTAACCTTGTCGCGCAGGATGCCGTCGACGGCATCCTCCTGCGACTCGAATACCTTTGCCGGACCGGAGAAGCGGAATATCGACGGGTCGACGCCGGCGGTTTTCACAACGCAGCCGTCGGCGGCAATGTTGCCGCGAAGCACCGCCAATCCACCGTCCTTCACGTAGGCATGCTCCATGTCGCGAATGCACCCATAGGCGCGGTCGGTGTCAAGCTCCGAGTAGTAGACCTGTTGCGACGCCATCTCGCGCGAGGGTTTCTCGCCGGGGGCGCTGCGCCAAAGCTCGTCGGCCTCGTCGCTGTAGTCCTTGCCGCCTATTGCCCAGTGGTCTATCGCCTGGCCGAGCGTTATGCCGTCGACGCGGCCTACGTTGGTGTCTACCAAGCCGGCATCGGCGAGTATTTTCATTATCGAGATGATGCCGCCGGCACGGTTCACATCCTGGATATGATAGCTTGAGTTGGGGGCAACCTTGCAGAGCACCGGCGTGCGGCGCGAAAGGACGTCGATGTCGGCCATGGTGAAATCTTCACCCACTTCGTTGGCTATGGCCAAAAGATGAAGCACGGTGTTGGTCGAGCCACCCATGGCTATGTCGAGTGTCATGGCGTTGAGCATTGCTTGGCGCGTCGCTATCGAGCGCGGGAGCACCGACTTGTCGCCGTCGCGATAGTAGCGATAGGCGTTCTCGACAATCTGATGAGCCGCGCGGCGGAAAAGCTCGCGACGGTTCACGTGCGTTGCAACGACCGTACCGTTTCCGGGCAACGCCAGGCCGATAGCCTCGTTGAGAGAGTTCATCGAATTGGCGGTGAACATTCCGGAGCATGAGCCGCACGTCGGACATCCGCGACGCTCCAACTCGGCAACGTCGGCATCGCTCACTGTCGGGTCGGCCGAATCAATCATAATGTCTATCAGGTCGAGAGCGCGGTTGCCCAATTTGCCGGCCTCCATCGGACCGCCGCTGACGAATATCGCGGGGATATTCAGGCGCATTGCCGCCATGAGCATTCCGGGCGTCACTTTGTCGCAATTCGAGATGCAAACCATCGCATCGGCCTTGTGGGCGTTGACCATATACTCTACCGAGTCGGCTATCAAGTCGCGCGACGGGAGCGAATAGAGCATTCCGTCGTGACCCATCGCTATGCCATCGTCGATGGCTATCGTGTTGAATTCTGCCGCGAAACATCCTTGCTTTTCAATCTCGCGCTTAACTATTTGCCCGATTTCGTGCAGATGAGTGTGACCCGGCACAAACTGGGTGAACGAGTTAACTATCGCGATTACCGGGCGGCCGAACTGCTCTTCGGCCATGCCGTTAGCACGCCATAGAGCGCGTGCACCGGCCATGCGCCGACCTGCCGTGCTGGCATCGCTGCGCAAAGGGATTTTCCCCGCTGTGGTGGTATGATTGCTTTCTGACATATATAATCTATGTGTATAAGTAATGGACTCATTTAACATTCGGTAAAAAGTTTGAATGAGTTCAATGATGCAAAAGTAGTAATATTGCAACTAATTGCCAAAAATATGCACAAATAAATGGACCCTTGTGCAATAGTGACGATTAAAAAATAACATAGAAAAGCGTCCCAAGTTATTTTTTTCATCGTCACCTAAAATCGAAAAAACGCGACGCCTGAAAAGGTATCGCGCTCTTTTGAGGGTGAACAGTGGGGGTCGAACCCACGACCTTCGGAACCACAATCCGACGCTCT
>CAYNSG010000027.1:0-16609 GCA_964399885.1 uncultured Bacteroides sp. | reverse complement strand
GCCAACATCATGCGATAACCGATGGCAGCATGTTCTACTCCATCGACCCCGACACTTGGGGAATCATACTCGTATGCGCCGGAATAATGCTGTTGAAAACGTTTGCTTGCTCGGCATCAAACAGTGCCGGCGTTGCGGGCGACTTCGCGCCTACGCTTTTTGCCGGTTGTATAGTCGGGCTATTCTTCGGATTGATAGTCAACGAAACGTTCAGCGCAAATCTTCCCGTCAGTCACTTTGCATTTGTCGCGATGGCCGGGGTTATGGCCGGAATCGTAAGGGCTCCGCTGATGGCGCTATTCCTTGTCGTAGAAATGACAGGATGCCAAACGCTATTTCTGCCGGCACTGATTGTTACCGGCATATCGTTTGGCATCGTTAAGTTAGTAACGCGCGGAGAGGACTATTATGTTTATCGTCACCTCCGCAAGCCGATGTTGAAGGGACGTATTTCTCAGAACAAGTAGGCTACGCGGATATTCCACGTGCGGTTGCGCGCCGAATAGTTTGAAAGGATTTTGGCTTTCAGAGCGTAGGTCATGCCGAGATTGTAGCTCCCGGTAATCTGCCAATGCTGAAGGATTTCAGCACCGACACCGAATTCGAGTCCCATATCGCCTCCTGCATAATCGAGAGCCGGGTTCTTGCTGTGACCCACAAGGAATCCAAACGAGGGACCGACAAAAGCTATCGGAGCAATTTTCTCCTCAAAGCCATTCATGCGCGTGTATTTGAAGCGCAGATGGAAGGGGAGCACGAGGTAGTGGAGATAACTTCTCTCGCGGCCGAGGCCTTCTGAAGCCCAGATAAGCTTGTCGCCCATGTTGAGCGTCGCGCCGCGCTGCTCATAGTAGAGGCCGAGGTCGATGCCGAAGCCGATGCCGGGGAACATCATTTCTGCGGCCAATCCGGCCGAGAATCCGGCGCTGCGTTCAGGCGTAAGAATATCCTTCTGCTTGAAGCTCAAGTTGGTCAGATCGGCACCTATCATCGGTCCATAGCGGAATTGAGCGGAGCTCTGAAACGCGCCGATGGCTATGGCGATTGCAACGAATGCAAGTTTGAAAATCGAGATTGATGATTTTTTCATATTAGTAGGGGAGATATTTATTGTGTAGCCCTATTGTCGGTTAGTCGTGGCTTGAGCCGTCGAAACAGTGGGTACAGATTTTACATTTCGGCAGACCGATAGCATGCACGACATTCTCGATCGAGGCGAAGCGCAGCGACGTGATGTTCAGCTGACGACGAATCTCTTCGACCATTGCGCAATAGCGCGGCGAACCGGTTGTGGCATACTCTTCAAGGTGAGCGTCGGGCGAGCCTTCGAGTTTGTTGATTACGCGGCGTGTGATCAGCTCCATGTCGCTTTTCGATGCCGTGAAGTTGATGAAGCGACAGGGATAAATCAGCGGCGGGCAGCTGATGCGCATGTGAACTTCTTTTGCGCCGCATTCATAGAGGTCGCTGACATTGTCGCGCAACTGTGTGCCGCGCACGATTGAGTCGTCGCAGAAAATCACTTTGCTGTCGCGCAGCAGAGCAGTGTTGGGGATGAGCTTCATTTTGGCCACGAGTTCGCGACGTTCCTGAGTGCTCGGCGTGAAACTGCGGGGCCAAGTCGGGGTGTATTTAACGATGCCGCGTTTGTAGGGCACGTTCTTTCCCTCGGCATATCCCAACGCCATTCCGATACCGGAGTCAGGGATTGCGCTGACAAAATCAACCTCGGTTGAGTCCTCGGTGCCCATCTCTTTACCGGTTGCATAGCGCATCTGGTCGACGTTTCGACCTTCGTATTCGCAGACGGGATAGCCGTAGTAGGTCCAGAGGAAGGCGCAAATCTGCATCTCCTCCTCGGGCTTGCGCAACTGCTTGATTCCGTCGGCTGTAAACTCTACAATCTCGCCCGGACCAAGATTATAGTCAATCTTATATCCGAGGTTGGGGAATGCACAGGTCTCGGAGGTGGCGGCGTAGGCTCCCTCTTTCTTGCCGATGATTATCGGCGTGCGTCCGAGATGGTCGCGGGCAGCGATGATGCGGCCGTCGAGGAGTATCAGCATCGAGCATGATCCCTTAATGCGGCGATAGACGTTCTCGATACCGCTGACGAAATCGGTGCCTTCGCTGATGAGTGCGGTAATCATCTCCGTCGGGTTGATGATGTCGTAGCTGTGCTCGCAGAAGTGGTGTCCTTTGGCGAGAAGCTCGTCGGCGAGGCTGTTGATATTGTTGATTCGCGCAACGGTGACGATGGCGAATTTGCCAAGATGACAGTTGACTATAATCGGCTGAGCATCGGTGTCGGAAATAACACCGATACCGGTTTCTCCATGAAATTCACAGAGGTCGGCTTCAAACTTCGTGCGGAAGTAAGAGTTTTCGATATTATGGATTGAGCGACTGAAAATGCCTTCGTGGCATGTAGCCATTCCGGCGCGTTTCGTGCCCATGTGGCTGTTGTAGTCAACGCCGTAGAAGAGTTCGTCGACGCAACGCGAGTGTTTGGCGACTCCGAAAAATCCTCCCATATCAGGTTAGAGCTTATTGAGTTGGTTTATTTTTTGTTTTCTTCGATCCATTTGCGAGCATTGACGAATGCGTCGATCCACGGCGTAACCGCGTCGTTGCGGTGAGCTTCGGGATAGTAAGCACACTGCCAGGGGAATATTGCTCGTTCGAGGTGGGGCATCATGGCGAGGTGGCGACCGTCGTCGGAGCAGATACCGGCAACAGCTGCGCGCGAGCCATTCGGGTTGCCCGGATAAGCATTGTAGCTGTAGCGAGCTACGATGTTATATTGGTCGAGCGGCATCGGCAGATTAAACTTGCCCTCTCCGTGGGCCACCCAAATTCCGGTCTTAATTCCCGAAAGCGGACCGAACATAACCGAATTGTTCTTCGGAATTGTTACTCCAACGAATTGCGACTCAAACTTATGGCTATCGTTGTGCCCCATTCGTGTCGGTTTGGTGTGATTGGGGTTGATGAGGTTCAACTCAATCATAAGCTGACAGCCGTTGCAGATGCCGAGGCTCAGGGTGTCGGTGCGCTCGTAGAATCGGCGTAGGGTCTTGCGGGCATTGTCGTTCCAAAGGAAACCGCCGGCCCAACCTTTGGCCGATCCGAGCACGTCGGAGTTGGAGAATCCGCCACAGAACACTATCATGTTGATATCTTCCAGCGTCTCACGGCCGCTCATAAGGTCGGTCATGTGGACGTCCTTCACGTCGAAGCCGGCGAGATGGAGCGAATAGGCCATCTCACGGTCGCCATTGACGCCTTTCTCGCGGATAATCGCAGCGCGTATGCCTGATTTCTCCGTGCGGTTGTGGGTAAGACCGCGCGATTCGAGGCTTCCGTCGAAGCCGGCGGGAAGACGGTAGCGAATCGGCTGCTGCTTGTAGTTCTCGTAGCGAAGAGCTGCCTGATGTTCGCCGCTCTGCAGGATGTCCATGAGGTAAGATGTGCGGAACCATAGGTCGCGGGCATGGTCGATGCCAACGAGGTGCTCGGCGCCCTGATGATTTATCATCACGATGCGTTCGTCGGTCGGACGTCCGATAGGCAGAGCCTTAACTCCGGTCTCCTCGAGCAGTCGCATGGTGGAGGGGAGTGAGCGGTCGGCAACCTGAATCACGACGGCAGGATTCTCGGCGAAGAGAATGCGGATGAGGTCGGTCTCTCCGGCGTCGACAAACACTTGAGTGTCAATTTGAAGTCCACCATTGATGTTGGCGAAAGTCATTTCGAGCAGGGTAGTAATCAAACCGCCGGCCGAAACGTCGTGGAGGGCGAGAATCGTGCGCTGGTTCACGAGTTTCTGAACGGTATTGAATGCAGCGATAAAACGCGGTGTATCGGCAACGGTCGGCGCATCGGCTCCAAGTCGGTTCATCGTCTGGGCAAGTGCCGAGCCGCCGATTGTCAATGGCGACGACGAGAAATCGACATAGAGCAGGGTAGTAGCCTTGCGGTTGCGGACAACCGGGCTCACCGTGCGGCGAACGTCCTTAACCTGACCGGCTGCAGAAATGATGACGGTGCCGGGGGCAAACACTTTGTCTTTGCCGTACTGCTGAGTCATTGAGAGTGAGTCCTTGCCGGTCGGGATATTGATTCCGAGAGCGCAAGCGAAGTCGGAAGCGGCTTGAACGGCGGTGTAGAGCGCTGCGTCCTCGCCGGGATTCTTGCATGGCCACATCCAGTTGGCGCTAAGCGAAACGCTGCGCAAGCCTTCCTGAAGGGGAGTGCCAACGATGTTTGTCAGAGCTTCAGCTATCGACAGGATTGAGCCGCGAGCCGGATCGATCAGAGCAGCCTGCGGAGCATGTCCGATTGAGGTGGCTATGCCTTTACGACCGGTATAGTCGAGAGCAACAACGCCGCAGTCGCTAAGCGGGAGCTGAATCTGACCCTGACACTGCTGGCGGGCAATCTTGCCGGTAACCGAACGGTCAACCTTGTTTGTCAACCAGTCTTTGCAGGCAACGGCTTCGAGGCTCAGCACGTCGGCGATATATTCGGTGAGGTGCGATTCGTCGGTTTCGGGGTGAGAATATTTATGCTCAATCGTAGTGTCGGTCAGCACGGTTTTGGGTGTATGCCCGAACATGTCGGCCATTGCCAGGTCAATCGGGCGAGTGCCGTCGGCGCTTTGGAACACGAAACGGTCATCGCCGGTTGTTTCGCCGACAATATAAAGAGGCGAGCGTTCGCGGTCAGAGATGCGCTGAATAAGCGGTATATCTTTCTGATTGACAACAACGCCCATACGCTCCTGGCTCTCATTGCCGATAATCTCCTTGGCTGAGAGGGTTTTGTCGCCGATAGGCAGTGCGTCGATATCAATCTGTCCGCCGGTAGCTTCAACGAGCTCAGAGAGGGCGTTGAGGTGGCCTCCGGCGCCGTGGTCGTGGATTGAAACAATCGGGTTGTCCGACGATTCGGCAAGTGCGCGGATGACGTTGCTGACGCGTTTCTGCATCTCGGGGTTGGCGCGCTGAATTGCGTTGAGCTCAATGGCATTGTCGTAGCGACCGGTTTCAACCGACGATACGGCTCCGCCGCCCATTCCGATGCGGTAGTTATCGCCGCCCATAACGGCTACTTTCTGGCCCGGTTTGGGGGTGCCTTTGATTGCATCTTTCTTCGCGGCATAGCCTATGCCGCCGGCGAGCATGATTACTTTGTCGTAGGCGTAGACGCTTCCGTTTTCAGCGTGTTCAAAAGTCAAGAGCGAGCCGCAAATCAGCGGTTGGCCAAACTTGTTGCCGAAGTCTGATGCGCCATTCGACGCTTTGATCAGAATGTCGGCAGGAGTCTGATAGAGCCAAACGCGCGGATTGAGCATCAGTTGCCAGCGGTGTTCAGGCGAGAGGCGAGGGTAGGAGGTCATATAGACCGCCGTTCCTGCCAGTGGCAGCGATGCTTTGCCGCCACCCAGACGGTCGCGGATTTCACCGCCGGAACCGGTGGCTGCGCCATTGAATGGTTCGACAGTGGTGGGAAAGTTGTGGGTTTCAGCCTTTAAGGAGATAACCGTGTCGATAGGACGGGTTGTAAAGTAGTCGGGACGGTCGGGATTCACAGGGTAGAACTGCTGGATGCGCGGACCGCGAAGGAAGGCTACATTATCTTTATAGGCGGAAACAATCGTATTCGGATTTTGGCGCGATGTGCGGCGTATGAGGCTGAAAAGCGTATCGGGTTTCTCTTCGCCGTCGATGATAAACGTGCCGTTAAAGATTTTATGACGGCAGTGCTCGGAGTTAACCTGAGAGAAACCAAAGAGTTCACTATCGGTCAACGGGCGTCCGAGGCGTTTTGAAAGGTCGGCAAGATAACGCTCCTCATCGCGGCTGAGAGCAAGTCCTTCCGTACGGTTATACTCCTCAATATCATTGATATAAACAACGGGCTGCGGGGTATTGGATATCGTGAACACATCCGGGCGCAGTCCGTCGTAGAGTCGTTGGAGCATTTTGTCGAAATGAGGCTCTTCGTCGCGGGTGAGGGTGAATTGCTCAATTCGAGTTATACCGTGAATGCCCATGTTCTGGGTGATTTCAACGGCGTTAGTACTCCATGGGGTAACCATCTCACGACGCGGCCCGATGTAACGGCCACGCAAACGGGTTGTGACAAGTGGGCGCGCTCCATCAAAAAGCCATGTAAGTTTTTGATTTTCAGCGTCGGTGAATTTGTGGTCAGTTTCAACGGCAATGACGTTGGCTGTTCCTTTCTTGAAGAATACTACCATATGTGATGTTATTGTGGCGCAAAGTTACAAATTTTCCCGCCGCCATGCAAGCAATGACTCTCCGCTTTAATAGGGATTCACAAGAATAACTTTATTCCCGGCAGGGAATAGACACCACATTCCCGGCAGGGCAAAGCCGCCATATTGCCGACAGGGTATTGTCACCGCTCTGCCGCCGGTTTGCCCATAATCAATATTATGTAAAATAAGAAATCGCCGGAGTGAAAATAAGGAGCCCAGCTACTCGCATTCAGCGATCCCAGTGGCGCTGAATGCGATTCTGTTAGCGCCGCCCCCCATTTGACAAAATGTCAATTTGACAAATTGTCATTTTGACAAATTGACAATTTGAATTGGGGCAACGCTGAATGGACAACGCCGATTGGGAATTGCCTGCTCTCAATCTGAAAAGGTTTATCTGAGGATTGCCTGCTCGATGCTCGCAACATCGTCCTGCAGCTGCTTTTCGAGCGGCAGACGCTCCTCGATGTTACGGCAGGCATAGAGAACTGTGGCGTGAGTGCGGTCAAGGCGCGTTCCAATAGCCTTCAGCCCCATTTTAGCATGCTTTTTAGCCAGGAACATGACCATCTGGCGAGCATCGGAGATTGCACGTTTGCGCGACTTGGTGAACAATTGGTCGGGCTCGATGTCGTAGTGAGAGCTGACAGCCTGCGTTATCATCTCGAAATTAACCTGTTTGCGGTTGATTTTCACAGCGTTTGCAAGCACGCGCTGAGCTAAATCCAAATCGATTTCGCGACCCATCACAGCCGAATGTGCAACCAGTGAAACCATTATCCCCTCCAGTTCGCGGATGCTTTCGGTTACATTGCCGGCGATGTAGTCCATCACATCATCCGGAATCTTTACGCCATCTTGATTAGCCTTAAGCGACAAAACTTCGCGACGCAGCTTATAGTCGGGCTTTTCAAGCTCGGCTGTCATGCCCCATTTGAAGCGGTCGAGCATGCGTTGCTCCATCCCCTCCATCATCGATGGACGTGTGTCGCTCGAAAGGATTATCTGTTTTTGATTGAGTTGCAGGTGGTTAAATATATGGAAGAACGTGCCTTGGGTGCTCGTTTTGCCTATAAGGTCCTGAATGTCGTCAAGAATCAGAACGTCGATGCTCTGATAGAAGTTGATAAAGTCGTTGACCTTACCGTTTATAACGGCCGTTGTATATTGGCTTTCAAAAAGGCGTGCGGTCACATAAAGCACTCTGCACGAAGGATTTTGCTCTTTGATTCTGATGCCAATAGCCTGAATTAGATGAGTTTTGCCTACACCCGGCGAGCCGAAAATAAACAACGGGTTGAATGTTTTCAGCTTAGGATCGGCGGCAATAGCCTCGCCAATGGAGCGCGCTACGTGGTTACTGTCGCCAATGCAATAGTTTTCAAACGTATATCGAGGATTAAGCTGCGCGTCAATCTCTTCCTGGGGCTGTGCTGAACGGAATGGGTTGGAAGTGACGCCGGGACGGGGCGCTACCGCCGGACTCGGCTTGGCGCTCTCAATCGCCACGGCGGTTGTGGGCTCATTGTCGACCACATTAAAGTGGTAGAACAGTTTCACGTTTGGACCATAAACCTTGAAAATAGTCTTACCTATCAGCCGGATGTATCTCTCCTCGAACTGCTCGACGAAAAACTGGGACGGCACCGACAAATTGAGGCTATTGTCGGTGAACCCAATCGACGTGATTGGTTTGAACCAAGCGTCGAACTGTTCTTTGGGAAGATTGTCTCGGAAAATGGCAAGACATTTCTCCCATAATTGATTATGGTTTTGCTCCATTTGTGATTAATTTTAATCGTTCAGCAATTAAGACGCAAGCACTGACATTCGTTGACGTTACACAATCGGTATCGATTTTCGGAGGATATGTGAGATGTTTGCGACACAAAATTCCGACATTTTTTTTCAAAAAACAACTACAAAATTATTTGGAAGTTATAAACAAATTTCAACTATCCTTAAATCAGCAAATTATGAATCTCTTACATTTTGCGGCTGTGGAACACTACCGCCCCTCTGCTCTACCCCACTATTATTCAATAGTTTACACATATCGCCACTAATGCAACAAGCTGCAGCAATGGTTGCAAGAACCAAAAAGTTAGCCGACAGAAAGCCGTTTTAATCAATGGCTCGCTGTCGGCAACAGAAATCGTAATTTAGACGTAATCTAAATTGGGGGATGTTTCTCGTAACACTCCTTTCAAAAGCTTGATTACAGAAGCTTGATGCTGATGTAGCGTTTCGGGTTTTTCTTCACGTCCTGAAGCAGCGAATCGAGGCTTGCCGTTGCTCCGGTCAGGTTATTGTAGAAACCGGGGTCGTGGATAAGCATTCCGAGCGATGATTCGCGCGTGTTGAGCTGCTGCATGATGTCGCTGAGCGAGGCCGTGATGTTATGCACATTCGAAAGCGTTGAATCGAGAGGCATTTCTCGAAGAGCCGCGGTGACGGTTGTCAGGTCGGATGAGATTGCAGTCAGATTCGTCGAGATTTCTTTGACATTAGTCATCGTAGCTTTAGCGTCGGTGGCGATGGCAGGCGTATTGGCCATAACTACAGAGAGATTGCGGGTTGATGTTTCGAGATTCGCCATCACTGTATCGAGGCGTTTCACGGCCGAAACCATTGCCGGGTCGGTCACGAGGGCTGTCACAGCGGTCAGCAGCGAATCGATTTTGGGAAGTGCCGAGCTGACAGCCGGGAGAATATCCGACGTTACGCTTCCCATCAGGCCGGTGGCGTTGACCCCGACGAGTTTGTCGCCTACGGTGTGGAAGTCGGCGTTGTCGCTCATGTGGAGTTCAATCGACGACGTTCCGAGCATATCTGTGACGAGAACAGCTTCGCTGCCCTGAGGCACTTTCAGCTTACGGTCGAGACTCATCTCTACCTTAACGTGACCGGGGTTATCATATTCATATTCAATTTCTCTCACCAGACCAACTTTGTAGCCGTTGACAGTCACAGGGGCTGATTGGGCGAGCCCTGCAACATCTGTGTAGGAGGCGTAGTAATAATTAGAAGCCTTGAACACATTGACTCCTTTGAGGTAATCGATTCCGAAAAAAAGAATCAGAAGGGTTATCAGGACCGTCAGGCCGATAAGCAGTTCTTTCGAATATTTCTTTTTCATAATTATGTTTTTATCAGCTACTTGATGTAATTCATTTTATGCGTTTACCGCCTTTTGTCTTTATAATAAAGGCGTCGGCAAATTTCTTTTTGACGTCGCGAAGCAGCGCGGCAGCCTCCTGTTGCGTGCGGAAAGAGCCGGTAGTGTACTTGACGATCTTCCCGTCGCGATAATAGTCAGCGTCGAGCCCCTTGAGCTTCGGCGAACCGGCGGGTAGAACCGTGGGCGATGTCAGAAATTGCACCTTATAATATATAACGTCGTCATCGGCGTTACTGTTTCGGTCGGCGGTTCCGGTCGGCGCAGATTGAATAGCCTTGCTACTCTTCTCGGTAGCCGGCGTTTTCTCTTTGGCTTTTTTCTGCTCGTTCTTCGATTTCTTCTCAGCAGATTTGGCGTCGGAGGCTTTAGCTGCAACATTGCCGGTTAACGCTGCACGCCGTATGTCGTCGGCGCGCTTATAGTCGGCAAAGCCATTGTAGATTGCTCGGGCAAGTTTGCGCTGCCCCGCTTCGCTCTTCATGAAAGCCTCTTGTGTAGGATTGCAGATGAAGTCGAGCTCAACGAGCACTGCGGGCATCCCCGTTTTGAACAGCACCCAGAAATTAGCTTGACGAACGCCGCGGTCGCGACGACCGGCAGTCGCTACGAGTTCCTTCTGTATGGCCGACGCAGCCTCGATGCTCTGCTCCATGTGTTTGTTCTGGCTCATCTCAAAGATGATGTAGCTTTCGGTCGACGACGGGTCAAACCCCTCATAGACCGTCGAATAGTCATCCTCGAGTTTCATTACTGAATTCTCGCGCATAGCAACGGCTAAGTTTTCCTCCGTGCGGCGGAATCCGAGAGTGTAGACCGAGGCTCCGGCTACCGTCAGATAGTTTTTTGCCTTCTTGTCGATCGAATTAGTGTGGATTGAGATGAACAGATCGCCTTGAGCGCGGTTGGCAATGTCGGCGCGTCCTTGAAGGGTGACGAAATTGTCGGTCGTACGCGTAGCAACAATATTCACATCCGGCATATTCTCTTTGATTAGCCTGATGAGTTCGAGTGTAACGGCGAGATTTATCTTCTTTTCGCTCGTTGCTTTACCGATTGCTCCATGGTCGGTTCCGCCATGGCCTGCGTCGATTACCACAGTGAACGGACGTTCGTCGGCCACTGCAGCAACAGTCGGTGCGAGCAAAAGAATTGCTCCGGCGATAATATTCAGTATGAAACGCGGAATATTCATCTCATAAATGACAAAAATCGCACAAAGTTACTAATTATTCGCGTTCAAACGGCTACAGATTTCGAAAATCGGTAAAAATGACATATTTCGTCTACTTTTACGCCAACAGTTTTACGTTCGATAAAAGTGTTAAAAACACGCAAAACAAAAAATTGTGAAAGAAAAACAGTAAAAAAGGTAATAAAAAACAGATAGATAATCACTAATTTTGTCGCGGAAAGTTTGCGCACAGTCTCCTCTGATTGCCATTTCCGAATAGATTATAGCCGTCGACGGCTACGCGCAAACGCTCCGTTAAACCAATCGTAACAACATGAGTAACAAAGTAATTATTGCAGCTGCACTGGCTGCTTCAGCCATGACTGCCGCAGCTCAGTCGAAAGTGTATATGACCCGCGAGATAACCCCCGAGGCTCTCGTCAAAATCTATGAAGCACTTGGTCGTCCTGCCTACGGACATCGCGTGGCTGTGAAAATCAGCACAGGCGAGGCCGGCAACCCCAACTATCTCCAACCCTCGCTTATTCAGGCGCTGGTCGATAGCGTCCACGGTACAATCGTTGAATGCAACACCGCCTACGCCGGAAAGCGCAACACCTTCGAGGAGCACTGGAAAACTATCCACGAACACGGTTTCGACTCCATCGCACCCGTTGATTTGATGGACGAAGAGGGCGACATGAAAATCCCCGTGCGCGACCGTCGTCACATCAAGTACGACATCGTTGGCAATCACCTCCCCCGCTACGACTACATGATCAACTTGGCTCACTTCAAGGGTCACGCAATGGGCGGTTTTGGCGGTGTGCTTAAAAATGCCAGCATCGGCGTCGCTTCAGCCGCCGGTAAAGCCTACATCCACTTGGCCGGAGTTACCGACGACACCGCCATCCTCTGGGATAACATCGCCGAGCAGGACCTCTTCCTCGAATCTATGGCCGCTGCCGCTCAGGGCGTTCATGATTATTTCGGCGACAATATCGTATATATCAACGTGATGAACAATATGTCGGTCGACTGCGATTGCGATGCTCATCCTTCCGACGTATTACTTAAAGATTACGGTATTCTCGCCTCGACCGACCCAGTGGCTCTCGACAAAGCTTGCGTCGACATCGTCTTCAACATGCACCCCTCGGAAGGCAACGATAACGCTCCGCTGATTGAACGAATCAACAGCCGACACGGCACGCACACTATCGACCATGCCGCAGCAATCGGTCTGGGTTCGCTCAACTATGAAATTATCGATTTGGATAAGTAAGCCAATTCTCTATGTTGTTAAGAAAAATCAGAATTGTTCTCGCAATTATCTTCTTTGCTGCTATAACGCTGCTTTTCCTCGATTTCACTGGAACGGCTCATGCGTGGTTCGGCTGGATGGCTAAAATCCAATTCCTTCCGGCACTGCTCGCATTGAATGTCGGCGTTATTATCGGCCTTGTCCTACTGACGCTCATCTTCGGACGCATATATTGCTCTGTCATCTGTCCGCTCGGCGTTATGCAGGACGTATTCAGCTGGTTTGGGAAAAAGAGCAAACGCAACCGTTACAGCTATTCAGCTGCCAAAAATTGGCTGCGCTACGCGATGCTCGTCATAATTATAGTTGCATTTCTGCTCGGAATCAATTCGATTGTGGCCCTATTCGCTCCCTACAGTGCCTACGGTCGCATAGCGCAAAATCTCCTTGCGCCCATTTGGGCATGGGTTAACAACCTGCTCGCAGCATGGGCTGAACGTGTCGATAGCTACGCGTTCTACTCTACTGAGGCTTGGATTCGCAGTTGGACGATATTTGGTATTGCCGTCGTGACGCTCATCGCGCTCGGATTCTTGGCATGGCGCAACGGCCGAACGTATTGCAACAGGATTTGTCCCGTCGGAACCATCCTGGGCTTCCTGTCGCGCTTCTCTTTGTTGCGCCCCGTTATCGACACCACAAAATGTAACAGCTGCGGACTTTGCGCTCGCAACTGCAAAGCTGCATGCATCAACAGCAAAGCTCATACAATCGACTATTCACGCTGCGTTGCCTGCATGGACTGTCTCGATAAATGCAACAAAGGAGCGATATCCTACTCGCTTCGTCGCGATTCGAAACCTGTGCAAGCAGCGTCGCAACCCGACCGTTCGCGTCGCACATTCATTGCAACGACTGCAGCAATCGCCGCCACATCGGCTCTGAAGGCTCAGGAGAAAATCGTCGACGGCGGCTTAGCCGTGATTGAGGACAAGAAAATACCTCAGCGAGCAACGCGAATCGTTCCGGCCGGAGCCATCAGTCTGCGTAACCTCCAAGAGCATTGCACGGCTTGTCAGCTCTGCGTGGCAGCGTGCCCCAACGGTGTCCTTCGCCCTTCGGAAAGTTTAGAGACACTGATGCAGCCCGAATCGTCCTACGAGCGCGGCTACTGTCGCCCGGAGTGTACGGTCTGCTCCGAAGTTTGTCCCGCCGGAGCTATCATCGAAATCACACCGGCCGACAAATCGGCTATTCAGGTTGGACATGCTGTGTGGATTGCCGACAATTGCATTCCGCTGACCGACGGCGTTGAGTGCGGCAACTGCTCCCGCCACTGCCCGACGGCAGCTATCCAGATGGTACTTTCCGACTATGACAATCCCGACTCGCCGAAAATACCTGTCGTCAACGAAGAACGCTGCATAGGTTGCGGAGCTTGCGAGAATCTTTGCCCGTCGCGACCGTTCAGCGCCATTTATGTCGAAGGACATGCCGTTCACCGCAATATCTGAATCTGAGTATGAAGAATAAAAATATAAACCGACGCGAATTCCTGAAGCGTCTCGGCCTCGGAACTGCTGCAATCTCCTCGGCTGCAGTTGTCGGATGCGCAAAAAAACAGAATCCGGCAGCGGCTTCAACCGCACAGGGAGAGATTCCGACCGATAGCATGACCTATCGCACGAATCCTACGACGGGCGACAAGGTCTCGATTCTCGGGTATGGCTGCATGCGTTGGCCCGACTTGAGCGGCACAACCGGACGCTCCGATGCCGATCTCGATCAGGAAACCATAAACGAGCTCGTTGATTATGCTATAGCCCACGGCGTCAACTATTTCGACACTGCGCCCGTCTATTGTCAAGGTCGATCGGAAACAGCAACCGGAATCGCACTAAGCCGCCATCCGCGCGATAGCTACTTTATCGCAACGAAGATGTCGAACTTCGCAAGCAAAACCCGTAGCAGAGAGGCCTCAATGCAGATTTATAAAGATTCGTTCAAAAACCTTCAAGTTGACTATATCGACTATTACCTGCTACATAGCGTTGGCGGTGGTAGCGGTTTGGAAGAGTTCCGCGAACGATTCATCTACAATGGCATTCTTGACTTTTTGCTCGCTGAGCGCGAAGCCGGACGAATCCGTAACCTCGGCTTTTCCTACCATGGCGACATTAAGGTGTTCGACTATCTTCTCGAGAACCATGATAAATACAAATGGGATTTCGTTCAGATACAGCTCAATTACCTTGATTGGCAACACGCCAAGGAGATTAACCCGAGCAATACCAACGCTGAATATCTCTACGAGGAGCTCGCCAAACGCAACATTCCGGCGGTGATTATGGAGCCGCTGTTGGGCGGGCGTCTGTCGAATGTACCCGATCATATCGTCAGCCGTTTGAAACAGAAAGAGCCCGAGCGCAGCGTAGCTTCCTGGGCATTCCGCTATTCAGGAACCATGCCCGATGTGCTGACCGTCCTTTCCGGAATGACCTACATGGAGCATCTTCAGGACAATCTGCGCTCTTATTGCCCTCTGAAGCCGCTGACAGATGACGATATGACGTATCTTTACGACACGGCTGGTTTGATGGTGCAATATCCGACAATCCCCTGCAACGACTGCAAATATTGTATGCCCTGTCCCTACGGCATTGATATCCCGGCGATTCTCCTCCACTACAACAAGTGCGTCAACCAAGGCAACGTCCCTGAAAGCCAGCAGGATGCGAACTATCGCGAAGCTCGCCGAGCATTCCTCGTAGGCTACGACCGCAGCGTTCCTAAACTGCGCCAAGCCAACCACTGCATCGGCTGCAACCAATGCTCGCCCCACTGCCCGCAGAACATCAACATTCCCAAACAAATGCAACGAATCGACGGCTTCGTCGAGAAGCTTAAGACCGGAACGCTATGATGGAGCAACTCGTCGAACGCCTTCACTCGGAGAATGCCTCGCTCGTGGTCAGCAATGGCTCACGCACAGAGTCGTTCTTCGGTCGCGGCGTATCCGACCTCTACAGGTTGCTCAGCGACGACCCGCAGCTTCTAGCCGGGGCTTCGGTTGCCGACAAGGTCGTGGGCAAAGGCGCGGCTGCGCTGATGATTCTCGGCGGCGTCAGTCGAGTGCATGCCGATGTCGTCAGTCGTCAGGCACTCAATCTGTTCCGCTCGTCGGAAGTTGCCGTAAGCTTCGCGACCGAAGTTGAGAACATCATTAATCGAAAGGGCGACGGCATCTGCCCCGTCGAAGCACTCTGCAGCGACTGCTCAACCGCCGAAGAATGCCTCCCCCGCATCACCCAATTCCTAACCGAACTCAAAACAAAAACTCAAAACTGAAATGACTTCTACATCATTCGTACGCACGACAACCTTCGTCGAATCACGCACATACCTCCTCGCCGCGCTTTTCATTGCCGGAAACATCATCGTCCCCCAGCTTTTCCATCTCATCCCCGGCGGCGGACTCGTTTGGCTGCCGATATATTTCTTCACGCTCGTCGGAGCATATAAATACGGATGGAGAGTGGGCCTATTGACAGCAGTTCTGTCGCCCATAGCCAACAGCCTTATGTTCGGCATGCCCGCTGTTGCCGTGCTTCCGGCTATCCTCCTTAAGTCTACGATTTTAGCTTTCGTAGCCGGATTCTGGGCTGCGAAATTCAACCGCGCAGCGCTTTGGCAGCTCGCTGTTGCCGTACTTTCCTATCAGATTCTGGGCACCGTCGGCGAACTGATTCTCAAAGGTGGCGATGTTTATGCCGCCCTTCAGGACTTCCGCATCGGAATCCCCGGCATGCTGCTGCAGATTTTCGGTGGCTGGTTTGTAATCAATCGCCTGTTGCGCCGCTAATCCCCGACGTATACAACACCCTATAATGCAGTCCGTAATCGGGCTGCATTTTTTTATTACCCTCGGCGAAACATTCTATTTTCAACGTTTGTTTACAATTTATTAGAACACGTTTCATCTAATTCATCATCGCGACAAATGAAAATCGGATTCTTCGTCCCCTGCTACATTGATATGATAGCTCCGCAGGCTGCCATATCATCGTTCAAACTGCTGCAACGTCTCGGTTTGAACCCCGAATTCATCGAATCGGGAGTCTGCTGCGGACTGCCGCTTACTGATATGGGCTATGCTCGAAAAGCATGCACCGTCGAAACCAACGTAGCCAAATATCTCGGCGGATACGACTATATCATAATGCCCTCTGGAATCTGTGCCGACCAATTCCGCTATCATTTCGACGACGTAGAGCAGACCCCGGAGATTGAGCATATCCGCAACACGGCGCTCGACATCGTCACGTTTCTCCACGACGTAGTCAAGGTCGACTCGCTGCCATGGGCATATTTTCCCCATCGGGTAGCGCTCCATAACGGCTGCCATTCTCTACGTTATCTTAATGAGGTAAGGCCGACTGAACTAATGATTCCCGATTTCTCTAAGACAGCCGATTTGCTCAACCTCGTCAAAGGTATTAAGGTTGGCTACGCCACGAGGCGCGATGAATGCTGCGGATTCGGCGGGACGTTCGCCATCTGGGATCAAAGCTGCTCCGGTCAGCAAGGGCTCGACAAGGTGAACGACTACGCCCGCAATGGCTTCGAGTACGTGACGTCGCAGGACATGTCGTGCCTCTTGCACCAATCGTGTGTTGCCCGAAAATTCGGCCTCAACATCAAGTTCCT
>CAYNSG010000026.1:0-16768 GCA_964399885.1 uncultured Bacteroides sp. | reverse complement strand
ACCGGCTCAGCAGCCTCAGCCGCCATCATCGACAGCGTAGCCGCTGCCGTAAAAATTATCTTTCCAAAAAGTATCTTTTCGTAGCTCATATTCGTTATCTTTTTCAACCCGGCGGCACGTGCTGCCGTTTCTTACCACAAAATTAGACCAACAGCGGCTCTCGGAGTCGCTATAATCGTCCATATTCACTTATAAAATTGTCCACAAAACGGACAAATTTCACTCCTCGTCGTTGTTTTTTTCTTATTTTTGCGTCGTAATCATTCTTATCTATAAGAGTTGCCATGAATACAACCAATTAGGGTGTTCAGTTTGATGTTCCGAATTTTGAGTCAAATTTCATCTTAATCTATTCATAAAAGATTGATGTTCAATGAACCGAATATAACGCCAACAGTAAGAATAAATACTGTAATTTTTTTGATTCAAAAATTTACCATAAAATACAATTTAACAAATTGATTATAACCGTTATACCTCTCAGAAGTATTGTCAAAAATTGGTACATCTAACTGAACACCCTAACAACCAATCATATACCCCGGCGAAAGCCGGACAACATATCACTTCTTTACATCCTAATCGTAAGTTTCTTTCTGACCACAGTAACGGCAAGAGCTGAATATTTCCGTCATCTGACTCTGGGCGACGGACTTAGCCAGCCGTCGGTAATGGCTATCGCTCAAGATAAACTCGGCCGCATGTGGCTCGGCACTCGCGAAGGCATCAACGTCTACGACGGCGTAGGCATCATTGCCTACAAAGGCTGGAGCAACCACTCTCCCGACAATCAACGAATTTGGCTCGGCAACGAGGTTCGCTCAATAGTCACTGACTCCATCGGCGACATTTTCTTTCTCATCGACGAAAACTTAGTAAAATACGACCTTAACGGCGACTTCTTCACGACCCTCTCCAAAACCGGGCAAGTAATGGCGCTCGGCGAGAACAAGGGCGAGGTGATTTTTGTGGCCCGCGACTCGGTTTATGTGAAACGCCCCGATGCCCCGCGGCCTACGCTCGCATTCACCATCCCCGAAGCCAGCAAACTTACAAACCTTTCGGCCGACGACGCCAACTTCTACGTGGCAACGCCCGACGGGCTCTACGTCTACGACCGCAGCAACGGCTCTCACCACGTGCTGCTGCCCGGCACAGAAATTTACTCTTCGTTTGTTGCCCGCGACGGAACGCTCTGGATTACAACCATCAACAAAGGCCTCTACCGTCTTCGCCGCGACGATGCCAACCCCGTTGCCGTTTCAATGCCAACACCGCTGGAGGGAGCATTGGGCGCTGGGCAATGCCGCAACGCCATTGAGGACCATAACGGCAAAATATGGTACGGCTCGTTCAGCGGGCTTTTCTGCTACGACCCCGCAACCGATGAAACCCGCCACATTAAAATCCCGCTGAGCATCGGCGGACTGACCCACCAATCGGTATTCGGAATGGCTTGCGACCGCAAAGGCAACATCTGGGTCGGCACATACTACGGCGGCGTCAACTATTTCTCGCCAACCTACGATAAATTCCTGAATTTCACCCACGATGGATTCGGATCAACCGACCTATCCAACACGCTCGTAAAAGATATGGTCGTTGACCGCGACGGACATCTTTGGTTTGCCACCGACGGTGCCGGAGTCGGTTGCCTCGATGAAAATTGGAATATAACAACCCACCTGTTCACGCATAGCACCGGTAAAGCCCTACGACAGAACAATATTCGCTGCCTGGAGTATGACCCCGAAAGCAATCGCCTGTTTATCGGCACCCACCTCGGAGGACTCTCAATCTACGACATCGACCGCGGGAAAGTCACTAACCTCATCGACAATCCACTCTACCAAGAGACCCCCGGCGACATAATCCATAAGATTAAAATCCACAACGGCAACCTTATTATCGCATCGAAGACCGGAATCTCATGGATGGAGCTCGCAACCGGAAAAATCCGGAAGATAAAGTCGGATATCGTGTCCCCACTGGTTGATATTGACGACGATGGGAACATCTACGCCCGGCTTACCAATAGCCAGACTATTCTGAAAATTTCCAATCCGACATCCGACGACCTCGCCATCGACACCATATCTAAAGGCATCAACATCTACCCCGCCCAGATACTCGCAACTCCTCAGGGACTCCTCGTAACGACGCTCGGTAACGGAATAGTTTGTTTTCCCGCCGACGGCTCGCCGCACAGATTAATCAACACGTCAAACAGCCGACTCCCCGACGACTACTGCTACGCTATCAGCCCCGGCAGCGGCGACAACGTGTATGTCACCACGGCCAACAATGTCGTCAAGCTCAATCTCGCCGACCTCTCGACCCAAAGCGTCAATTTCGCCGACCTCTTCCCCAACTCCCACATAATCAACGAGTGCGCGCTTCTCAGCCTCGACAACGGCGAGATTCTCGTCGGGAGCACCAAGGGCATCACCCGACTCAACAGCAGCAACTTCACCAACGCCGCCGACGATGACGACACCCCGGCGATTTTCTTCTCGCGGCTCCGACTGCAGAACAAAGAGGTAACCGCCGCCGACGGCTCCGGTGTGCTCGAGCACCCGCTTCCGCTCTCCGACAAAATCACGCTACCCAACAACCACAACGACGTCAGCTTCATCATCGGCGTTCGCGACTATCTCGCAACCACCGGCGCTCCGGAGATTGAATATCGCATGGACGGCATCGATTCCCGTTGGCTCACGGCCTCCGGCAACGAAATCAACTACCAGAACCTGCCTCCCGGCTCATATCGCTTGCGCGCCCGCCAGCACGACGGCGAGGAGATTGCCCTCGACGTCACGGTCAGCACGCCATGGTACAACTCCTGGTGGGCATGGCTGCTCTACATCGCCGTCGCTGTGGCCGTCGGCTACTTCATCATCCATAAAACCCTCGATGCCGCACGCCTGCGCTCGTCGCTCAAAAAAGAGAAAACCGAGCGCGCACAAATCGAACGACTCAATCAGGAGAAATTCGTGTTCTTCACCAACGTCAGCCACGAGTTCCAGACTCCACTGACGCTGATTATCAGCCATATCGACCTGCTCATATCGCGCTACAAACGCCACCCGAAACTCATCGAAGGGCTGACGCGAATCAGAGCCCACTCGGAGCAGATGAGCCACCTGATTACGCAGCTGCTCGAGTTCCGCAAGTTGCAGCAGAATCGCCAGGTGCTCCGCGTGGGGATGCACGATGCCAACGAGCTGCTGCGCGAAACCGCCACGCCGTTCGCCGACTACGCCATTAAGCGCGACATCGACTTCACCATCAAAACCTCCGACGACAACCCCCGCGGAGCCTACGACACTGCCCTGCTCAACCGCGTGCTGGTCAACATCATATCCAACGCCTTCAAATACACCCCCGACGGCGGCAAAATCACCTGCTCGGTAAGCTCAACGCCCACGGGAAAAGTGGTGTTTGAAGTCGAGGACACCGGTCGAGGCATCGACGAAAAGGACCTACCCTACATCTTCGACCGCTTCTACAACGGCACCGTCGAGGAGCTCAAACGCTACAACGTCGACTATCGAAGCACCGGCATCGGCCTCGCCTTTGCCAAATCAATCGTCGACAAGCACCACGGCACCATCACCGTCGAGAGCCAACCGGGCGTCGGAACCGTCTTCCGCGTCGTAATCCCCGGCTCGCTCGACATTTTCAACGGCGACGATAATGTTGTCATCGAAACTCAGTCTATATATACTTTCCCCCCCCAATTGCCAAACTGCTGATTCTAAATCCATTACACAAGAAAACAACACCGAAACAACCCCATTTGAGGGCGCAACGTCAGCCGAAGCTCCTGCCGACGAGCCTGATTTCGACGACAATCCCGACGCTGACTCAAACTCGGAGGCCGACCGCCCGCTGCTGCTCATCGTCGAGGACAACCGCGAGCTCCGCAGCAACCTGACGGAATTTTTCGGCACATATTTCCGCATCGCCGAGGCTGCCGACGGCATCGAGGGCTTGCAGAAAGCACGTGAGCTCACGCCCGACATCATCATCTCCGATGTCATGATGCCGCGAATGAGCGGAACCGAGATGTGCCGCACAATCAAAACCGACATAAACCTCTGCCACATACCCGTAATTCTGCTCACAGCCCTCAGCACATCGGAGTCGAAACTCGAAGGATTGAACACCCACGCCGACGACTATGTAACCAAGCCGTTCGAATCCACGCTGCTTCTGGCGCGCGTCGACAACCTCCTGCGCCTGCGCCGAATCCTCTGCAAGCAGTTCGACAAACAACCAGTCGAGGAGGTCGACATGTCGATTGTCAATCCCCTCGACCGCAAGCTGCTCAAGCAAACAACCGAGATTATCGAGAAACATATAGCCGACCCCGACTTCGACATCCCTCAACTCTGCCGCGAGGTGGGCGTGTCGCGTTCGCTGTTCTTCAACAAGTTCAAGGCGCTGACCGGAATGACGCCCAACGCGTTCATTCTCAACTACCGCCTAAAACATGCGGCCGCGCTTCTTAAAGCGCAGCCGCATCTGACTGTTGCCGATGTCGCTGATCAATCGGGGTTTGCAACCGCGATTTATTTCAGCCGTTGTTTCAGAAAACAATTCGGAGTGTCGCCTGTCAACTATCGTAAAGGCTCAACAGAATCAACTGATTCCGATGACTCCGATGACATCGATAACTAACCCTAACTTTATAGCACTACTTGTAAATACTCATTTTTTGAGTGTCTTGAGCGACACGTGTCCGTCGATCGGAATTTCGCCGCCGGCCCATACGCGTTTCTGAGTCCAGGGTTCGGCCGGGTCGGTCCAGAACGGATGGTCGGCCGGCAAGCCGAGGGGCAGGAACATACATGAGGTTATATAGAGGCTTCCGTTGTTGGTGTAGCTGTTGCTCAGCTCGGGCTGGTGGCCAACGAAGCCGAGGGCAAGATAGCCGCCTTCGTTGAAGTTGCCGGGCATCTTGAACATATTCTCCATCACGGCGGTCAGAGCCGAACGAACCGAGCCGTTGGTCAACCCTTTCGGGAAGCCATACTTCCACGCCGACATTCCCAGCGTCTGGAATGCACCGAGGCGATAGACGACCGAGCGGCCGAATGCGGGATATGTTCCCTCGGGCGAAATCAGGCGTTCGATAAACTGATTGTAGCGTTGCATGCGCTGAATAGCCAGTTCGGAGCTGATGCCGCCAACCCAGCGGTTTCCCGGGGTGGAATTCTGCTCGATAGTCTCGAGCATCTCGATAAACATCGGGTGGATTACGTAGGAGTTGTAGTTGTCGAGCGCCAGTTCGGGGCCGTCGCTGTACATTCCGTCGCCGAGATACCATTCGTTGATTTTACGGCCTACGGTTTCGAAGATGAAGTTGTCGGCGCTCTCCGGCTCGACCATGAGGATGAAAGCCTCAATCAGGCCGCGGAAGAGCAGCCAGTTGTTGTAGGCCGGACGATGTTTGCGCATCCCCTTGAAGAGCTCAACGTAGCGTTTCTGCGTCGTGGTGTCGAGCTGCTGCCAGAGCGACGGAGCACGCAGGAAACTCTCGGCAACGTAGGCTGCATCGACCAGCGGCTGCGGATGCGAGCCGCCCCATTCGAGGAAGTCGGGGCTCTCGGGGTCGGCGGCATGCTTGTAGGCCGAGAGAGCCCATTCGCAAAGCTGTTTGCGCTTTGCGCCCTCGTCGGTGTCGTCGTCGGGCAGAGCCAGCCAGGGGCTGATTCCCGCCATCAGGCGGCCGAAGCACTCCATGTACGACACTTTCGGGTCGCGACCGTCCCAGTTGGGGCTCAGCTCGAGCTGCATATTCTTCTGGAGCTCGCCCTTGCTCATATTTTCGAGCACGGGAGCCGAGATGGTGTAGATCACGTCGACCCACTTCTCGCGGTCGGTCTTTTCGGGGGCCTTCGCCTTCTCAGCGGCAAAACCGCTGAGAGAGGCAAAGACAACCATAATTGCTATGATAAGAGTCTTTTTCATTTGTTTTCGATGTCGCGTTTACGGGTGAGAGCTTCCAGATAATAGTAATCGGCATAGTTCAGCGGCACGTCGACCTCGCTGTTGTGAGGAATCGAGCCGGTTGAATGCTTGAGGATGAAGCGGCCGTTCTCGCCGGGTTTGGCGGTGTACTCGTCGCTCGCGAGCGATTCCATGATTTCGTCGGCATACACCTTATATGATTCGGGGTTCTCAACCGGGTAGCCCGAGAGCTCATAGAGAGCCGAAGCGATGATAGCGGCTGTCGAGGCATCGCGGGGTTCGTTGGGAATATCCGGAGCGTCCATATCCCAGTAGGGAACTTTGTCGGCGGGCATATTCGGGTTGTTGCGCAGGTAGTCGAAGGTCTTTACGGCCTGGTCGAGATAGCGTTTGTCGCCGGTCTCGCGATAACACATCGTGTAGCCGTAGATTGCCCAAGCCTGGCCGCGCGACCATGCTGATTCGTCGGCATAGCCCTGGCCGGTCATGCGGTGCAGCACCTCGCCGGTTTTCGGGTCGTAGTCGATCACGTGGTAGCAGCTGCCGTTGGGGCGGAAATGCTCCTGCATAGTTTTGTCGGCGTGGCTTACGGCGATGTTATAGTATGTTGAGTCGCCCGTGAGCTTCGTAGCTTCGAAAAGCAGCTCGAGGTTCATCATATTGTCGATAATCACGGGGCAAGTCCAACCGCGCTGAGCCTGCCATGAACCGGGGTCGACATTCCAGCTCTGAATCACTCCTGCGCCGGGACGGAAGCGGGTGATAAGGCTCTTGGCGGCCGTGACGAGCACGGAGTCGTACTCGGCGGTCTTCACATAGCGGCGTCCGTTGCCGTAGGAGCAGTTGATGATGAAGCCGATGTCGTGGTGGCTCGTCAGATGCTGAGCCGGGGCGATAGCCTCGGTGTATTCCTCAGCGAGGGGCACGAGCGTCGAGTCGCCCGTGAGCTCATAGAGATACCATACTGTTCCGGGGAAGAAACCGCTGCGCCAGTCGGCATAGCTGCAATATTGCGTGCTGTAGCGGTTGCGTTTGGTGGTCACCGGGTTGAGCACCTTGCCGGTGGTGTCGGCCTCGATAGCCTGAATCTGCAGGCCGATTTGCTCCTGCGCGTTTTCAATCGCGCCGGCAACCCAATCGTCGGTCGAGGCTCTTTTCTCGGACGACGCGCATCCGCTGAGAATCAGAGCGGCAAGGCCGCATGAGATAATATGCTTGTTCATTCGCTGCAAAGTGCTTTATCAGAGTGCTTTAATGGTATAGGAATACGAACCTTTCTTGGCGGGTTTCTTATCGGTCAGAGAGATACGGCTGATTTTCGGGCCCCAAACGTTGCTCAGGCGCGGGTCGGGGAGCTCCTTGTCCTCAACCTTCACGTCGAACTGCGCAGAGTTGTAGGTCAGCGTAGCTTTGTGGCCGTTGGCGTTGATGTTCACCACGCCGGGCTTCGAGGCGTCGATTTCGCCCCAGCTGAGGAAGTTGACTACGTTGGGAGTGGTTGCCTCTTTGAGGTCGAAGCGGTCGGTAACCTTCACCTCGCGGCCTTTCACGTCGTATTTGCGCGTCCAGTTGTTGATGCCTGCTTCGGCGGGATATGCTCCGGCGATGTTGACCTCAACGGTGTTCTTGCCGGCCTTCATGTCGGAAGCCTTGAACTGGCGTCCGTGGGGCTGCTCGTAGCCGTTTACAACGGGCAGATTGTGCCAACCGCTCTGCATTGTCCAGATTGAGTAGCGCTCGTTGCTGAACGTCTGGCGGGTGTAGGTGCCGACGCCGGCGTCGATAATCAGCGGATAGTTGTCGGCCCAGACGGAGAATGTGCCGGCATCGTTGTGGTTATGGCTCTCGTCGTTGTAGCCGCCTTTTGTGGCGAAGAAGAGGTTCTGCGGAGTAGAGATGTAGCAGAATTCGGTTTCGGGATACCATGTGTAGGCCGGGCGGACGAATTCGCCTTTATATTCTCTCAGTTCGGGGGCGATGTTGAGCGCTGCGAATGTGCGGTAGATGTCGCGGCCGTTCGAGGGAACTTGCTTGGGGTCGGTCATCATCTTGGCGGCAAACTCTTTGAGGAGGTCAGAATCGACAGCTTTGCCGTAGCGGTAGAGCAGGAAGGGATCGCCTCCGCCACGTGCGCTTGCATCGGCGAAGTTAACAACCCAGCCGTCGCCAACATAGGAGCGTGCGATATATTCGCCCATATCTTTGATGAGCTTTTCGTTGCCGAGGTCAACTTTGCCGCCCGTGGCGAGCTTGAGCATATCTATGTAGTCGAGAGTCTTGCCGGCTGCATGTCCCCAGTATGAGGGGCCTTCTTCGCAGGCGCCGTCGCCCTGGATGTAGTTGAGGAATTTGTCGACGCCGAGTATAGTATTATAGGCGATGTCGGCATACTTTTCGGGGTCCTGCTCCATAAGCATGGCGGTCATCAGCACGTTGCTCAGACACCAGGGGCTCCAGTTGTTGAGCAAGCGGCCATTATAGTAGCGGCCACCGTCCCACCACCAACGGTCGTAGGCCTGATACGGCTCGAGAACGCGTGTCTCAAGCTCGTGGCGCAGACGGCGCGAGATTTCGGGGTTGATTTTGTCGAATTCGGGCTGCATGAAGTAGTAGACCCACGAGTAGAGGTTGCCCATATCGCCGGCAACGAGGTCGATAACCGGCTTGTCGTAGAGCTGAATCGAGCGTCCGGGAGCCAGAGCGGGAATATGTGCGCTCAGAGCCCATGATGTCATCTCGGCGGCGGCATAGACACCGTTGATGAGCTGGTCGACGAAGCGTCCTTTGCCCTCGGCGAGTTCGGCGAGCAGCAGGTCGGCAACAGCCTTGTTGTTGGCGTCGAGCGGATTCTCCATAATCGCGCGGTTGCCGCTGCGCTCAAATTCGAGGTAGTCGGTGGCTTTCACGCGTGGCCAGTCGTGGTTCAGAGCCTCTTCGCCACGCTTTATATATGTCTCTTTGCTGTCGCCAAGAAGAGCGTCCCATCCGGCACGGTCGGTGTAGGCGGGAAGATTTACCCACTGCCGGTTGGGCACGAGAATCTCCTTCAGCTGGTCCTTCGTCACTTTCGACGCGATCAGGTTCCTTTCGGTGTAGGCCGATGCACTCACGATGATGAGCGCCATCGCTGCCATTGCAAGTAATTTTTTCATGGGCTAAAAATTTTTGGGGGTAAAATTACTCAGGCATTTTTTCGTCGGCAAGCAAAATTATCCTTAATAGTAGCCGCAATTATCCACGCCGACCTAATTGCACGATTTTCATCGGTCTGCACAATTTCTGCATGTATTTAGGACAATTTTTGACAGTTGCATCGCGCACGCTGCTCTAATTTCACGGCGTAAATCGAACCCGGCTCCGGCCAATCATCATCAGAAACTAAACAATCATCACAAATAATAATCTTAAATTTAACGGCTTATGATTCACATGGCAACACAGACACGGCCTGCCTCACAACGCCCGCTTATTAATAAGGCGGCGATTGTGACTGTGATGGCAGCTCTCTGTGTTTTCCCGATTGCGGGAACCCAGAGTGCTTATGCGGCTCCGTCGCCCTCAGCTATCAGCGCGGCCCAAAACACAGTGACCGTCAAGGGACAGGTTAAGGACTCCTCCGGCGAACCTCTCGTTGGAGCGACAGTCAAAGTTAAAGGCGACGCCAAAATCGGCACCATGACCGATGTTGACGGCAACTTCACCCTCAGCGTTCCCGAAGGCGCTACCCTCGAATTCTCCTACATCGGTGCGCTCCCCACGAACGTCAAAGTTACTCCGGGCGTAACCGTCTACAATGTCACCCTGCAGGACGATGCCACTTCGCTCGAAGAGGTTGTCGTTGTCGGCTACGGCCAGCAGAAGAAAGTGAACCTTACGGGTTCGGTTTCGTCGATCAACGCTGAGAAGATTGCCGATAACCGTCCTATCTCCAACATCTCGCAGGCTCTCGCAGGTCTGGCTGCCGGTGTGAACGTAACATCGACAAGCAACCAGCCGGGCGACAACAACGCTCAGATTCGCGTGCGCGGTGTCGGCACCCTCAACGATGCTTCCCCGCTCATCATCATCGATGGCGTTGAATCGGCAATCAACACCGTTAACCCCGCCGATATCGAGTCGATATCGATTCTTAAAGATGCTGCTTCGGCTGCCATCTACGGTTCGCGTGCTGCCAACGGCGTTATCCTCATCACTACCAAGAAAGGCACTGCCGGTTCAATCAAGGTGAACTACCACGGCTACGTTTCGTTCCAGTCAATCCGCAAAACCCTCACCCCGGTGAGCAACTATGCCGACTATATGGAACTCATCAACGAAGGTATGGAGAACACCTACGGAATCAAAAACTACTGCTTCTCCGACGAGGTTATCGCCGAATGGCGTGCTCATCCCGACGAACCTCTGAAATACCCCAACACCGACTGGATCGACGCTACGTTCAAGAGCTCTGTTGCCACGAACCATGTTGTTTCGATGTCGGGCGGCACAGACAAGATTCGCTTCTACACGTCGTTTGGCTTCAACCACAACCCCGGCGTTATGCCTAACGCCGGCTACAAACAGTACAACGGCCGCGTTAACGTTGACGCCGACGTCAAGAAATGGCTCACACTCGGTGTGAACGCCAGCGGTTATGTAGGCATCACTCAGCCCGGTGCCCGCGCTGTCAGCGATATCTTCACCTACGCTTCGGCTACCACCCCCGGCATGGTGTTTGAGGCTCCCGACGGACGCTTCGGCGCTATGAACAACACCGAGGACGACTCGCAGTGTAACGTCAACAACCCCATCTCGCGCGCTTACCGCCAGGAAGGCGACAACCGCCGCAACCAAATCCGCGCTCGCTTCTACGGAACATTCCGTCCGCTCGAAGAACTCTCCTTCACGGCCAGCTACAACTATCAGATGACCGACACCGAACAGCGCAGCAAACCCAAATGGGTTGAAGGCTGGAACTTCCTGACCGACCAGGTTGTCTACACCAACGAAGGCAAAACCAGCGTAAGCTACTCCGACGGCAAAGTTTCGCGTTTTGCTTGGGACGTTGTCGGCAACTACGATAAGAAATTCTTCGACCGCCTGCAGTTCCACGCTATGGTCGGCACGTCGAGCGAACTCTACCGCTCACGCAGCTTCAGTTCCTCCAAGCAGGACCTCATCGACCTCAGCCTCTGGGCTCTAAACGCCGCCACCGGCGACGCCAGCGCTTCGGGCAGCACTACAGAATGGTCGATGCGAAGCTACTTCGGACGCATCAACTTCAACTGGGACGATAAATACCTCCTCGAATTCAACGTTCGTCACGACGGCTCGAGCCGCTTCGCCGGAACACATCGCTGGGGTACATTCCCCTCGGGCTCTATCGGCTGGCGCATGGAACAGGAACAGTTCATGCAGGGTCTCGTCGACAAAGGCCTCAACTCGCTCAAAATCCGCGCAAGCTACGGTGAGCTCGGTAACAACTCAATCGGCAACTACGACTACCAGGCTCTCTACACCAACTCCGGCATGAGCTACGTACTCGGCAACGCTCTCGCTACCGGTATGGCAATGAGCGCTATCCCCAACTCGCTCGTGACTTGGGAGAAAACCAAGGTGTTCGACGTCGGCGTTGACTTCAGCCTCTTCCGCAACCGACTCAGCGTTGTGGCCGACTACTTCAACAAACGCACATCAAACATCCTCATCTCCCTCCCCGCTCCTTCGGTCCACGGCACAACATCGCTGCCTACGCTCAACAGCGCTGCTGTTACCAACAACGGTTTCGAACTCACAGCTACCTGGAACGACCGCGTAGGCGAAGTTAACTACGGCATCAGCGCCAACGTTACCCACGTTACAAACAACGTCAGCAAGTTCAAAGGCAAAGGCGAGGACGGCATGTCAATCTCCGGCGCCAACCTCATCTGGGAAGGGCACCCGATCAACTGTCAGTACCTCCTCAAAGTCGACCGCATCATCCAGACCGAGGCCGACATGAAGATTGTTGAGGATATGATCGAGAACGCTCCGGTAGTCGACGGCAAGAAGGTTAACCCCTTCGCTTCCTACGGCACACCCGAAATGGGCGACTTCCTCTATCAGGACACTAATGGCGACGGCATCATCAACGCCGACGACCGCGTAATCGTCTCCGACGGTCCCAACCCCAAATGGTATCTCGGCTTGACTCTCAACGCCAACTGGAAAGGATTCGACTTCAGCATGCTTCTGCAGTCGCAGCTCGGAGCTTCGCGCTACTGGCAGTCTGCCGCCTACAATACCCCGACCGTCCGCTGGGGCTATCAGCTCAACAAGGAAGTGGCCGACGGACGTTGGTATCCCGGACGCACCGATGCCACCTATCCGCGTCTCCTCCAGTATCAGTCGACTATCAACACGCAGGCCAGCGACTTCTATCTCCAGAACCTCGCGTTCCTCAAAATCCGCAACATCGAACTCGGCTACACTCTTCCCGCCAAGTGGATGCAGGCTTGCCAGCTCACCAAGGTTCGCGTCTACGGCACTCTCGAAAACTTCTTCACCTTCACAAGCTTCAAAGGCTTTGACCCCGAAGTTTCCGGCATGAACTATCCCACCATGCGTCAGGCTGTGCTCGGTATCAACGTTACATTCTAATATCGAAGACCATTATGAAATTCTCCAAAATATTGATGGCGGCTATGACCGTCTCGACCTTATCGCTGTCGAGCTGTTATGACCTCGACCGCTACCCGGACAGCCAGATGAGCTCCGGAACCTTCTTCAAGACCGAGACACACGCCAAGCAGGCTATGATGGCTGTGTACTCACAGATGCAGAACGACAACGTCTACGGCTACGCCGCATTCGCGCTCGACTGCCTCGGGGGCGTATCGTTCGGCTACGACAACCCCTCGTTCCAGACTATCCAGCGCGGAACTGTGGCCGTCAACGCGTCCTACTTCTCCAACTTCTGGACCAACATCTACGAAGGTATCGCCCGCGCCAACAACGTGCTGCAGAACATCGACGAAACCGACATGTCCGACCAGCTCAAGACGCAGTATATCGGCGAAGCCAAGTTCATGCGCGCCGTCTACTACTTCTATCTGCTCAACCTCTTCGGAGGTGTGCCCATCTACGATGAGACTACCATTATCGCCGAGGAGTTCACCGAGATGCTCAAACCGCGCAATACCGAGGCTGAAGTTCGCGCGTTCATCATCAGCGACCTCGACGCAGCCGCTGCTGCCCTCCCCGTTTCGTGGGATGCCGCTAACGCCGGCCGCGCCACCTCAGGAGCCGCCACTGCCCTCAAAGGCAAAGTGCTTCTCTATGGCAAGCAGTATCAGGAAGCTTCAAACTGTTTCACAACCGTGATCAACTCCGGCACCTACAGCCTCTATCCCAACTATGCCGACATCTTCACCCCCACGGGCGACGAAAGCGCTGAGATGATCTTCGCTATCCAGAACCTCGGCGGCGTAGGTCAGGACATAGGCATGCCGATGTGTTTCTATCTCGGCTCCCGCGCTGCTTTCGGCTCATGCTGGAACAACGTTATGCCCGCAACTTCGTTTGTCGATTCGTTCGAATGGGCCGATGGCCGTCCCTTCGACTGGGATGAAGTGTTCCCCGGCTACAACACAAGCAACACTGTCAAGGAAGAAGTTTGGTACTCGACTCCCAACGCCGGCAAAACCGACGTGGCTGTCTACACTCCCCACAAGGACGAGCTTCTCGCCATGTATGCTCAGCGCGACCCGCGCATGATGTCGTCAATCATCCTTCCCTACACTACCTACAACGGCTGGTCGAAGAATGCCGACCACGTGTTTGAATTCGCTATCTTCAAAGGCATGGGCGTTCCCAACGACGCTAACTGCATCAACGTCAACGGCAACCACGAAGCTTATCTCTGGCGCAAATTCGTTCCGGAGGGCAACATGAACGGCTTGATCAACAACCGTGCCGACACGCCCATCAACTTCCCGCTCATCCGCTACGCCGACGTGCTGCTGATGCAGGCCGAATGTCTCAACGAGCTCGGCAAATCGGCCGACGCTGTCGCTCTGATCAACCAGGTGCGCAGCCGCGCAGGAATGCCCGGACTCAACAGCGGTCCTTCCTACCTTGCCGCCAACAGCAAGGACGAGGTGTTCAACCGCATCCGCCACGAGCGCGCTGTTGAACTCGGCTGCGAGGGTCACAGCTACTTCGACATGAAACGTTGGGGTCTGCTCGAGACTCTCAACGGTCGCCAGGAGCTCTACATCACCGGCAGCAAGAGCCTCTACACTCGCGCCGTCAGCGAACGCGACTACTACTGGCCTATCCCCAGCGGCGAAATCGACAAGAACCCCGACCTCACTCAGAATCCCGGATGGCAATAATCCGATAAACCACAAATAAACCTAACTTCAATGGGATGTCGGGCCGTCCGACTCCCATTGAAGTTATTTTTCTAAAACTCTCTTATGAAGAATATCCTCACAGGCATTCTCTCCTGCTCAGTAGCTCTCGCAGCTGCCAAGGCACCCAATGTCATCTATGTTTTCCCCGACCAGATGCGCAACCACGCTATGGGTTTCTGGAGCCAGGATGGCTTCGCCGACTCGGTTAATTTCGTCGGCGACCCCGTTGTCACTCCCAACCTCGACTCGTTTGCCCGCGAATCGCGCGTGCTTACCTCCTGCCAGAGCAATTTCCCACTCAGTTCGCCCCACCGCGGCATGCTCCTGACCGGTATGTTCAGCGAGAACTCCGGAGTGAGCACCAACTGCGTGGGCAACCGCCCCGTGAGCGATCTTCGCGACGACGCTACCTGTATCAGCGACGTTTTCCACAACGCCGGCTACGACTGCGCCTACATAGGCAAACTCCATGCCAACCACCCGACGCCCAACGACCCGCAGAATCCCGGCCACTACGTAGAGACGCAAGTCCCCGCCTGGGACGCCTACACGCCCCCGGAGCGACGCCACGGCTTCAACTATTGGTACAGCTACGGCACATACGACGTCCACAAACATCCCCACTACTGGGACACCGAGGGGCACCACCACGACATCGACCAATGGTCGCCCGAGCACGAAACCGACAAGGCGATAGCCTATCTGCGCAACGACGAGGGCGTGCGCGACCCCGAGAAGCCGTTCTTCATGATGGTCAGCTACAACCCGCCCCACAGCCCCTATCGCTCAACGGCCGACTGCCCTGAGGAGGCCTACGAACTCTATGCCGACAAGCCGCTCGGCGAGCTCCTCGTGCGCCCCAATGCCGACACGACGATGACCAAAGCACCAAGCGTGCGCTACTATTTCGCCTCCGTCACCGGCGTCGACCGCCAATTCGGACGCATTCTCCACACCCTCGACAGCCTCGGACTGACCGACAACACTATCGTCGTATTCTCGTCGGACCACGGCGAAACCATGTGCAGCCAAGGCATCGACGACCCTAAAAATTCGCCATACGCCGAGAGCATGAACGTCCCGATGCTCGTCAGATATCCCGGCAAAATCACCCCCGACGTCGACACCCGCCTTATCCTCTCGAGCCCCGACATTATGCCCACACTGCTCGGACTCGCCGGATTGGCCGACTCAATACCCGCCGAAGTAGAGGGACGCGACTATTCCGCCCGATTCCTCGGACTCGCAGAAACCACCCCGCTTCGGCCCGGCGCACTCTACATCAAAAACAGCGACGGCGACCGCGACTCGCTGGGCAACGTCATCAGCTATTTCCCCGTCGCGCGCGGCATTAAAACCGACCGCTACACCCTCGCGCTGACCCTCGACAAAAAGACCCGCACGCTCAAAAGCTCGCTGCTTTTCGACGACCTCGCCGACCCCTATCAACAGCACAATCTTCCCCTCCACGAGAACCCCGAAATCGTCGCCGAGCTCTGTCGCCTAATGGTCCCCCTCCTCCGCGAAGCCGACGACCCTTGGTACACACAACGCATCCTCCCCGCCCTCATCCCCTACGAATAACCCCCGGCCTCCGCTTGACCCCCCGGGATTTATCATGGTTCATCCTGGTTCATCCTGATGCATCTTGATTCATCCTGATGCATCCTGATTTGCGCTCTATTTTAGGATTTTACGATTGTTTTCGCCACTCTCCAAAATTTGCATTTGATTAATGGCTATTTGGTTGAGTTTTATAAGCCTATTTGTTTGTGGCATCCCCTGCTCAATAAATACGGCGTTGAGACTCTCCATATTTGAAAGGCAAATCAGCTCGTTGATAGAGGCATAATCTCGGATATTACCCTTCACGTCGGGATTTTCTTCTCTCCATTGGCGAGCCGTCTTGCCGAACATTGCAACGTTCAGCACATCAGCTTCGTCGGCGTAAACATGTGAGGCTTGTTCTCGGGTGATTTCAGCCGGAAGAAGATGCGCTTTGATGCATCTGTATGTATGCGGTAATTGATTTTAGATAGCTCGCGCTTTGCCGACCAACCAATCAACTTTTGTTCCTCCGTTTTTAACCGCTGAAACTCCTTGACGATGTATACTTTAAACTCAGGACCGAAAATATTCCTCAAAGTGTCGCATTAGTTTTGATCGGTCGGCTGTCGTTGCCGTCAGTAACTCACTGTTGGAATCTACCCCATTTATTTCAAGATATTCATCAAAGGGAAATGGGAAAACATCGTGGGTAATATATCTCCCTCCTAATACCGACGCCACATCCTTTGATAGCATCTTTGCATTGCTGCCGGTAATCACAACCTTATATTTATTGTCGGCTATTCTTCGGGCAAATTTTTCGGGTCACATACAAATCCCTGTGTTGAAAATTTATGAATATGGATGTT
>CAYNSG010000025.1:13215-16774 GCA_964399885.1 uncultured Bacteroides sp. | reverse complement strand
TTCTTTTAAGTTCTGCGTTTCTTATTGCCTGAAAGCTTGATTAGACATTCAGCGAGTCGACGAAACGTTTGAGGCGATTCAGGCCGTTGAGCATCACGGCACGCGGGCAGGCGATGTTGATTCGCATGAACCCTTCGGTGCCATACATCACGCCGCAATTCAGCCATAGCGATTCGGCGTCGAGCAGCTTCTCCTCAATCTCCTCTGATTTCATGCCAAGAGCGCTGCAGTCGACCCACACGAGATAGGTTCCTTCCATGCGCGTAACGCCCAGCCGAGGCAGATTCTCACGGAAGAAGTCGCAGAGCGCGAGATAGTTGTCGCAGAGATACACTTTCAGCGCCTCAAGCCATTCGCCGCCATGGTTGTAGGCAGCTATCAAAGCTTCGACGCCAAACGGGTTAACGTCGCACACCTCGTTGATATTAATCGCCTTGTCGACCCGTGCGCGGGTTCCCTCGGTGCGGCAAACGATGTTGGCAATCTGCAGTCCGGCGATATTGAAAGCTTTCGTCGGCGAGCAGCAAACAATGTAGTCGCCTGAAAACTCTTCGGCAACAACTGCATAGGGAGTATATTCAAATCCGGGGAAAACGAGCTCGCAATGAATCTCGTCGCTCACCACGGTTACGCCGTTGGCCGAGGCCAGTCGGGCAATTTCGCGCAGCTCTTCGCGACTCCAGACGCGACCTGCGGGGTTGTGAGGGTTGCAGAGCAACATCAAGCTGACCTCCGGGTCGGCCAAACGGCACTCCAAGTCGGCGAAGTCAATCGTATAGTAATTGTCGGCATAGACCAACGGACTGTCGGCAATCTGACAGCCATTGTTGCGAATCGACGAAAAGAAGCAGTTGTAGACCGGTGTCTGAACCAGAACTTTGCTTCCCGGCTGCGAGAGAGCCTTGATGATAGCCGATATAGCCGGGACGACGCCTGAGGTGTAGATGATCTTGCTGCGGTCAATGTTCCAGCCATGACGGGAGGCAAACCAGCGAACCGTGGCATCGTAGTAGTCGTCGGGAACGAGCGTGTAGCCGAAAACACCATGCTCAACACGCCGGCGAAGAGCGTCGACAACAACCGGCGCCGTGCGGAAATCCATATCGGCCACCCACATCGGCAGCACGCCGTCGTGCTCGGCTGAATCCCATTTATACGACCGCGTACCTCGGCGGTCTACTATCTCATCAAAATCAAAGTTTTTCATAATTCAGACTATTAAGTTGTTACAAGATTAGGTTGTTTCAGCCATGCGCCGCTGAACATTCGCCAGAGGAATATCACGCCGCGGAAACAGAGCTCGACACACATTGCAATCCAAACGCCTTTCAGCCCGAGGACCGGCGCAAGGACAGCGGCAAGAGTCAGACGAACGGCCCAGATGCTGCCGAGATTCATGCAGCTCGGCACGAGCGTGTCGCCCGCTCCAATGAAGGCGCCGTAGCAAACTATTGCCGCAGCAAACATCGGCTCGGCCCAGGCCTCGATGCGCAGCGCCATTACGCCCAGATCGCGCACCGCCAAGTCGGGCGTGAAGAACGCCATAAGCAACGGCGCACCGATATACATGATTATGCCCATAACCGTCATCACGACCATGCCGGATGCTACGGTTATGCGTGCAAATCGCTTGGCTAAATCTATGCGGTTGGCGCCGATGCTCTGCCCGACGAGGGTTGTCGAAGCCTCGGCAATGCCGTAGCCGGGCATGTAGCATAGTCCCTCGGCCGTGATGCCGAACGCATTGGCGGCGATGGCGAGAGTGCCCAGTGGCGCCACAATCGTCGTGATCATTATCTGTGCGCCGCACATTATTATGCGCTCGGCTCCGATGGGCGACCCGATGCGGAACGCCTTGCTGAGCGTAGACCGGCTCGGCAGCAATCGCCCCGTGGCACCGCGCAAATTCAGCTGCGGCGAGCGTCGCCAGAGATACCATAGCATAAAGACGCCGGCAACGAATTCGGCCGCAACCGTGCCCAAAGCGGCTCCGGCAACGCCCAAGTCGGCTCCCGGAATGGTAATCCCCCAGATTTGTCGCGTCGGGAAAATCAGAAGAGCGTTGAAAACCACGTCGAGCAGACACATAGCCACGTTCAACATTCCGGGAACGAACATATTGCCGCTGCAACGCAACGCTGCGCCGGCAATGACACCAATCTGGAACACCGGCAACGAGAGCGAGAATATCAGAAAGTAGATGTGCGCATCGGTCAGGATTTCATCGCCGCCGCCAAGCCAGCGCGGCAACCCTTCGCTGATAGAGCAACCAACGGCGAGAAGAAACAAGCTGAATATCAAAGTTGAAATAATTGCCTGACGCGCAACTTTCTTTGCCTCCTCCTGCTTGCCGGCGCCGACAAGGTGGGCAATCTGGACCGAGAACCCCGTGGCCGACGCCGAGCAGAGCCCCCAGAAGAGCCATGTGGTGGTAGAAACGAGTCCGATCGATGCCGACGCGGCAGCGCCGAGGCTGCCTACCATCGCGGCATCAATATATTGCATCACAATTGCCGACACTTGCGCTGCTATCGACGGCAGACTCAACAGAACAGTCAGCCGCAACTGTTGCCCGGCCGTCAGAGGCTTGCCGCAGCGTATGAGCTGCAGCAGCGCGTCGGAATTTTTCAGCTTCTCAATCAATTGCTACTTGCTTCGAACAATGATTCGGCAATCGGCCGGAGCCTTGATGTTTTTGTCGATGATAATCTCGCCAACGGAGTCGACAGTAATTTCGCCGCTGCGGGGGTTCTTGATGCTCGTAACCGCGCCTTTGATGTCGGCTTTCAGCACGGAATCCTCGAAGGCGAGGTCGCCGTCGGCAGCTATTGTACAATCCTCCATGACGAGGTCCTGACAGTAGCAAAGCGGCTGAGTGCCCGAAAGATGGCAGCGAACAAGATGCAGGCGTTTTGAATGCCAGCCGAGATATTCGCCGTTGATTTCCGAGTCGTAGACCGTTACGTCCTCCGTGCCCCAGAAAGCGTCTTTCGAGTCGATGTGGGCGTTGCGAATCACGACGTTTTTGCAGTACTGGAACGAGTAGTTGCCCTGCTGGCGATAATTGTCGATATCGATGTTTGAGCTGTGCATGAACAGATAGTCGGCATTCTTCATCTCCACGTTGCGGAGCTTCACGTCGCTGCAGTGCCAGAGAGTTTCCTGTGCATCGGGGATTTGGACGTTTTCGAGGTCGACGCCCTGCATTTCGCGAAACATCTTCGGAGCCTCGACGAGAGTGTCGGTCATGCGGCAGTTCTTTGAATACCAGAGGGCTGCGCGAGCACCTGGCGTGAAGAGACAGTTCTTGATCACGAATCCGTCAACGTGCCAGAACGGGTATTTTCCCTCGAAACGGCAGTCGATAGCCGTGATGTTGCTGCTCGCTTTGAGAGCCGACTCGCCGGCGTGAATCGTCACGTTCTCTAGCTGTAGATTATGCGATGCGAAAAGCGGACGCTCGCCGCCAAATTCTTCATTTTTGATTATTTCCATGATCTGTTTTAGTTATGAGATTAACCATATAAGCTCAACAAACTGCCGGGACAAACCGTTTAAT
>CAYNSG010000025.1:0-13115 GCA_964399885.1 uncultured Bacteroides sp. | reverse complement strand
TAGTTATGAGATTAACCATATAAGCTCAACAAACTGCCGGGACAAACCGTTTAATAGAACCCGCGATTTCCGACGTCATTAAACGCCTCATTTTCCGGCTTTGATTGAACTCGCCATTTCAACCCATAAAGTTAATCATAAAAACAGAGATTCCCCCGCCCCCACCCAAAAATAGTTCTAATCACCACATCAATATTACCACCGACAATATTACCACCGACGCAAACCTTGATATGTAGTGGATGATTTTATTGCAAAAATCGTTAAATAATTTTGAAATTTGGAACATCCTCCATAACTTTGTGGTTGTAAAAACAACCCTTCATGCGAATATTCACCGAAAAAACATTGCGAGAGTTTATAGAGACTCATCCCACAAGCCGCACGGCCCTGCAAGAATGGGTTAAAACCGTTAGGCAAGCCCATTGGACATGCTTCGCTGATATACGTCACACGTTTAATAGCGTCGATGCCGTTGGTAACCAACGCTACGTGTTCAATATCCACGGTAACGATTTCCGTCTTGTTGTGGTAGTGAAGTTCGTTATGGGAGCTGTATATATCAGGTTTATCGGCACTCATGCCGAGTATGACCGCATTCGTGACATATCTAATATTTGAGTTATGACAAAAATTGAAAACGAAAAGCAATATCAATGGGCAGTAGACCGCGTTGAGCAGCTGCTTCCGCTTGTAACCGAAGAAACGCCCAAGGACGCTCCCGAATATATCGAGCTTGACTTGCTGACAAATCTTGTAGCAGACTATTCCGACGAGCATTATTCTATCGGCGAGCCATCGCTTGTCGATGTGCTACGACTGCGCATGTACGAACGAGGACTCACTCAAGTTGCACTCGCAAATATTCTAAAAGTCAGCGCATCGCGGGTGAGTGAATACCTATCGGGAAAAACAGAACCGACGTTGAAAGTTGCACGCCGCATGTGTCGCGAACTTGGCATCCCATCAGATATAGTGCTTGGCGTCTAAACTCCATCGCGTTAACAAAACCAATCTGACAAACCATCAGCCGACAGTAGCGGCTTTCAACGAAGTCCATTTAGTCGGGAGATACTGTAAGTTTGGGATAGGAAACTAAAAAAAACAACTCCGGGGGGCAACGTAAGTTGCTGACCGGGAGTTGGTTTTTGTTTGGAGCGGCAAACGAGGCTCGAACTCGCGACCCTCAGCTTGGGAAGCTGATGCTCTACCAACTGAGCTACTGCCGCATTAGATGCTGCAAAGTTACGCATTTTTCGGTTACTGCAATACTTTGCGGCGGGATTTATTTTTGCGGGCGGCGGATGGCGGGGAGAGGCGAGTGTAGGCAAGAAAATCATTTTGTCAAATTGTCAAATTGTCAAATTGACAAATTGACAAGTTGACAAGTTGAGGAGCTTCGGGGAAAACCATTCGCGGGCAGGCCGGCGGGTAGAATTATTGCGCTCCGGTTCGAGGCGGGCGGGTAGAAACCGGCTCGGGGGCGGGGAATGAATTAAGCGCCCGGAATGGGGGATTCCGGGCGCTCGAGATTATTTGGTTATAGGGGGGATGCGTTTATTAGAGGATGCCGCTGAGGTTGAATTTAGCGAATTCGAGGTCGTTGGCAGCCTGCTGTGCCATAGCGGGATTGAGCTTTACGGCTTCGCGGAGCGAAGATGTTACCATCTGAGAGTTGTTGGTGCGAGCACCGAGAACAGCCATCAGGTAGTAGGTTGTAGCGTCGGGTTTAGCGATGGCAGCGAGAGTAGTTTTAGCTTTGCTGTAGTCCTTTGTGAGGATCTGAGCGAGAGCAGCGTTGTTGGTTTTGCTTGCGCCGAAAGCTTTGACAGCTGCAGCAGCGTCGCCCTGTTTGAGGTAGTAAACGCCGAGGGCGTCGCCGAGTTCTTTAAGACCACCGGCGTTGCCGAAGCTTGTCTTAGCGGCAGCATAATCCTGGTTGAGGAGTGCGATGAGGCCTTCGTTCATCTGAACTTCGGGAGCCTTGGGAGCGAGTTTCTCAGCTTTAGCGAACGATGCTTTAGCGTCGCCGAAGTCGCCGAGCTGATACTGAACAACGCCGAGGTTGTTGAAGCCGCGGAAGTCGTTGGAATAGAGCTTGGTGCAAGCTGTGTAGATAGCTTCTTTGCGGGTTAGGTCGTCGGTCAGAGTAGCAGCATAGAGGAGCTCGTCAACGCTGAGCTTCGAGGGATCGGTGTTGAAGAGGGCGTTGATTTCAGCGTCGCTCTTGCCGATAACATTGATAGAAGCTGTGATGCGCGAGTAGCGAAGCTGCGGGAGGATCTCGTCGGCGAGGGTCTCGAATACGTTAGCGAGGTTGCGGATTTCCTGTTCGCGCTGCTCGGGGTCTTTATACATCGCGAGAACGCTGAGGATCAGCTGTTTGTCCTGGATATTGCTTGCAGCAACGAGTTTCTGGAAGCCTTCCCAGTCCTCGGGAGTGAACGAAGCGGTGAGTTCGCCGAATTCGGTGATTTTGTCTTTTTCGAGCTGGCCTTCAACATATTTTGTTGTGTTGGCTTCACGACGCTCAGCGAGCTGTTCGTTGAACTGGTAAGAACCGTCGGGCGAAGCGTAGCTGGAGATGTTGATGCCTTCGATCACGCGAGATGTGTCGTTGTGAGCAGCGGCGAGGCCTTTATTGAAGTCCTCCATCTGAGTTGTTTTGATTTCATCGGGACGGATGTTGGCCTGGTTGATGAGGAAGCGGATGTCGGCGCTGTATTTCTCGTTGATGATGCGCTGGAATTTGTCGGGAGCGATAGCGGGCTCAACCGAAGCAGCGCTTGCGAGAGCTGCGGTGGCGATGATGCCGTCGGCAACTTTCACGCGGGGGAGAACATACTGTTTGTTGCCCTGCTCAACTTTGAAGTCGAGGTAGAGCTCGCTCTTCTGCATGTCGGGGGTGTAGACGTAGCTTACGGGGATTGTCACGTTGCCGCCACGGTCGTAGCTGATGACGGTGTTGTTGCCGCGAACTTTCTCGCCCTGGAATGCCACGGGAGCTGCAGCGGTCTGATAGTCGCCGTAAACGAGAACAGGAGTAACGGTTACTGTAGCGTTCTTAACGAAGAACTTAGCCGGTACGTTACCGGTTACAGTTGCGGGCACCATTGTGCCGACTACTTCAAGAGGATTCGGGTTCGTGGTGAAATACTCACTCTTGAACTGGTTCATCTTCTTGCCGCAACCGCTGACAGCCACTGTGAGGGCTACAGCGAGAGTGAGGCCTAAAGTTTTTTTCATAAGATAAATTTTGGGTATATAGTTTTTAGTTGAAGCGAAAGGATATTTATGGCGCAAAGATAGCAAACAAATGTGAAATCAGGCTAACAATAACGCAATTTTTTTACGTTTTTTGTCGTTTTTGCAAAATAAAGCGTGCATAATGGTATAAACCGACAAATATTCATTAATTTTGCCCGTTAAACATATCAACATACACTTACTGAGCTACGATGAGGAAATGGCGTATTGACGACAGCGCAGAGCTCTACAACATCAACGGTTGGGGGCTTAAATATTTTTCAATCAACGATAAGGGTCACGTTGCCGTGACTCCCCGCGAGGGTTATGCCTCGGTCGACCTCAAGGAGGTTATGGACGAACTGCAGGTGCGCGACGTGACGGCGCCCGTGCTTCTCCGCTTCCCCGACATTCTCGACAACCGCATCGAGAAAATCTCGCTATGCTTCAAGCAGGCCGCCGAAGAGTATGGCTACACGTCGCAGAGCTTCACCATCTACCCCATCAAGGTCAACCAGATGCGTCCGGTGGTCGAGGAAATCGTCAGCCACGGACGCAAGTTCAACATCGGTCTGGAGGCCGGCTCGAAGCCCGAGCTCCACGCCGTGCTCGCCACAAACATCGCCGACAACGCCCTTATTATATGCAACGGCTACAAGGACGAGAAATTCATCGAGCTGGCTCTCCTGGCTCAGAAGATGGGTCGACGAATCTTCCTCGTCGTCGAAAAGCTCAACGAACTGGCGCTTATCGCCGACATCGCCAAACGCCTTAAAATAGTGCCCAACGTCGGAATCCGCATCAAGCTCTCGGCTGCCGGAGCCGGCAAATGGGAGGAGTCGGGAGGCGACCAATCGAAATTCGGACTCAACTCAAGCGAACTGCTCCAGGCCCTCGACTTCCTGACATCGCACAAGATGACTGAATGCCTCAGGCTCGTGCACTTCCATATTGGCAGCCAGGTGACGAAAATCCGCAAGATTAAAAATGCGCTGCGCGAAGCCACACAGTTCTACGCTCAGCTCTCGAAGATGGGCTTCAAAATCGACTATATGGATATTGGCGGCGGCCTCGGGGTTGACTACGACGGTACGCGCAACTCGGCCTCCGAGAGTTCGATGAACTATTCGATTCAGGAGTATGCCAACGACGCCGTTTCGGCGCTGGTCGACGTCTGCACGAAAAACAATCTGCCGCAGCCCAACATCATCACCGAAAGCGGACGCTCGCTGACGGCCCACCACTCCGTGCTCATCTTCGAAGTGCTGGAGACTACCTCGCTGCCCGTCTGGAAGGACAACGAGACGCTCGACGAGGGCGCCCACGAGCTTGCCCGCGAGCTCTACGACATCTGGGATCGTCTGAACCAGCCGCGACTCTTCGAAAGCTGGCACGACGCGTTGCAAATACGCGAGGAGGCGCTCGACCTGTTCAGCCTCGGACTCCTCGACCTGCGCACACGCGCCCAAATTGAGAAGCTTTTCTGGTCGATAGCACGCGAGGTTGGCGAGATGGCCGCCGGAATGCGCCATGCTCCCGAAGAACTGCGCAAGATTGCCCGCCAGCTCCCCGACAAATACTTCTGCAACTTCTCGCTTTTCCAATCGCTGCCCGACTCATGGGCCATCGACCAGGTGTTCCCCATAATGCCTATCAGCCGCCTCGACGAGAAGCCCACGCGCACCTGCACGATTCAGGATATAACATGCGACAGCGACGGCAAAATCGCCAACTTCATCACCAACCACGGCACGTCGCCGTCGCTCCCCGTCCATAGCGTGCGCGATGGCGAGCCTTATTATATGGGCGTGTTCCTCGTCGGAGCTTACCAGGAGATTTTGGGCGACATGCACAACCTCTTTGGCGACACCAACGCCGTGCATATCAGCGTCTACAACGACCGCTATGAAATCGACCGCGTTATCGACGGCGAAACCGTGGCGGAGGTGCTCGACTACGTTGAGTTCAACCCTAAGAAACTCGTCAGAAACGTCGAAACCTGGGTGACCGCCTCGATGAAGGCCGGAAAAATCACTCCCGAAGAGGGCCGCGAGTTCCTCAGCAACTACCGCTCGGGACTCTACGGCTATACATATCTCGAAAAAGATTAACCTTGAAACAGATTAACCTCGAAAAAGATTAACCATCTCTCCCCTCCCCGATGCCCCGCTACTTCATCGACATAGCTTTCCGCGGCGAACCGTTTCACGGCTGGCAGATTCAGCCGGGCGACAATACCGTGCAGCAGACTATCGAGGAAGCCATGGGTCGCTACTTCCGCCGCCCGACGTCGGTTACCGGAGCCGGTCGCACCGATGCCGGCGTCAATGCCCGGCGGATGGTGGCTCATTTCGACACTCCGGAGCCGATAGCCGACAGCGGCTCGTTGCTCCGGGCGCTCAACGCCATGTGTGGCCGCAACATCGCCCTCTCCAACCTGCGGCAGGTTGCCGACGACGCCCACGCCCGCTTCGACGCCACATCGCGCACCTACCACTACTACGCCACGCTCCACAAAAGCCCGTTCTTCCACTCGCTCAGCTGGCAAGCGCCGCCGCGACTCGACTTCGAGGCTATGAACCGCGCTGCCCGGCTGCTGCTGACCACCAGCGACTTCGCCTCGTTTGCCAAGCTCCATTCCGACGCCAAGACAACAATCTGCCGCGTCACCGAAGCCGAATGGCGTCCCTGCGGCTGCGACGGCATGGTGTTTGTCATCACCGCAGACCGCTTTCTGCGCAACATGGTGCGCGCCGTAGTCGGGACGCTCGTCGATGTGGGCCGCGGCAAACTTACCGCCGACGGATTCGCCGAAATCATAGCCCGGCGCGACCGATGTGCCGCCGGGACCTCGATGCCACCCCAGGCACTATATCTCTGGGACATCACTTACCCGTTTGAATAAACGCTGAAAACCAATCATTGAACAATCATCACACAGATATAATGAAACATCACATTCTTCTCGCCTTTTCCTTTGCGTTGGCTGCCGCTCAGGCCGTCACAGCCCAGGAAATTCCTTTCCCCGACCGAGTAAGCTGCACGAGCATCATGGTCGGTCGGAAAGCATCGACCGATGGCTCGGTCATCACAAGCCACACCTGCGACGGTAACTACCGCACATGGATGGACATCGTCCCCGCCACCGACTACGACCACGACACGACGGCCGTCGTAGTGCGCGGACGCATGCACACCGACCACTCTCGCGGCGCCCGCGGCATGAAAGAGGCCGGCGTTGTGCCCGTGGCCGGAAAAACCTACTCGTTTCTCAACACAGCCTACCCCTGCCTTAACGAGAAGCAGCTCGCTATGGGCGAAACTACCATTACCGGACGTTCCGAGCTGCGCAACCCTAACGGACTGTTCCTCATCGAGGAGCTCCAGCGACTCGCCCTGCAGCAGTGCACAACCGCCCGCGAGGCTATCAAGCTGATGGGTTGTTACGCCAAAGAGTTTGGATACGGCGACTCCGGCGAATGCCTGACGATTGCCGACCCTCAGGAGGTTTGGCACTTCGAAATCTTCGGCGAAGGCAAGGACTCGATTGGCACCGTCTGGGCTGCCGTGCGCATCCCCGACGACCATGTGGGCATCTCGGCCAACATTCCCCGAATCTCTACGCTCAACCTCAACGACACCGCTAATTATATGGCGTCGGACAACGTGAAGGACGTAGCCCTCCGCCTCGGTCTCTGGGACGGCAAAGAACCGTTCAAATTCTGGAAGGCCTATAGCGGCTCCAACTATTTCGGCGAGCCCAAGGCTTTCAGCGTACGCGAATTCTTCCTGCTCGACAAACTGGCACCGTCGCTCCATCTCGATTTCAACGCCGAGGAGCTGCCTATCAGCGTCAAGCCCGACTCGAAACTCTCGGCAGCCGACGTAATGGCCCTGCTCACCGAAACCTACGAAGGCACCGAGCGCGACATGACCCGCAACCTCCGCGTAGTCAACCGCTCGCGCGACGGCAAAACCGACACGGTTGTCAGCCCCGTGGCCAATCCATGGATGACCCGCGATATGATGAATCTCCTCAATGCGCTCGACTCTACGGCTGTCACCAACGTGCGCAACGTAGCCGTGCCGCAGTGCGCCTACTCAACAGTTATCCAGGTTCGCTCATGGCTACCCGACGAAATTGGCGGCGTTGCATGGGTAGCATTCGACAACCCCGCGCAGAGCCCGCGCATCCCCGTCTTTGCCGGCAACACCGACCTGCCCGAAAGCTACAAGATTGACGGTCAGCTGCGTTTCGACGAAAATGCCGCCGTTTGGCCTTTCCGTCGCGCCAACAAGCTCGCTACAGTCAAGTGGGGACAAACCCGCTCGGAAATCGAGGACGCACGCGAACATTTCGTCGACAAAGGCTTTGCCGAACTCCCCTACGTTGAAGCTCGCTATCAGCAGATTCTGAATGAGAAGGGCGAGAAAGCCGCTCGCGAATTCCTCAACGGCTACACTGCCGACTTCGCCGGAGCCGCCGCACAGCGCTACACCGAACTCGGCAACAACTTCTGGGCACGTTTCGCCCGCGGTTTCTAATCGTAACATCAAAACAAAATGAAACATATCATCTTATCACTCCTTGCTGCATCGGCCGCACTCGGCGTATCAGCCCAGGGCTATCAGTTCACCTCGGTGGCTGAAGTGCCCGTAACCTCTGTAAAAAATCAGGCTTCGAGCGGAACATGCTGGTGTTTCGCAACAACGTCGTTCATGGAAGCTGAGCTTCTCCGCAACGGAAAAGGCGAACACGACCTGTCGGAGATGTTTATCGTCCGCCAGAAACTCTTGAATCAGCTCGACGACAACTTCGTGCGTCGCGGTCGTGGCAACATCGGCCAGGGCAGCCTCTCGCACACCTACACCAACGCCTGGAACCAAGTCGGCATCGTCCCCGAGGAGGTCTACGACGGCATCAACTACGACTCTGACCGCCATAGCCACGGCGAAATGATGAGCATGATTCAGGCCGTTGCCGGAGCTGCCGTCAAGAACAAAAAACGTTCGCCCGAATATCAGAAAGTAGTCGACGCCATTCTCGACACATACCTCGGCCCGGTGCCCGAAAAGTTCACATATCAGGGCAAGGAGTACACCCCGAAAAGCTTCGCCGAATCGCTCGGACTCAACATGGACGACTATGTTGAGCTGACAAGCTTCACCCACCACCCCTACTACAAAGCTTTCGAGCTCGAAGTGCCCGACAACTGGGAGCACGCGAAGCAGTACAACCTGCCGCTCGACGAGATGATGGCCGCCATTGACCACGCTCTGACCAACGGCTACACCGTCTGCTGGGACGGCGACGTCAGCGAGAAAGGATTCTCACACGCCAACGGCGTTGCTATCAACCCCGACGTTACCGACCCTGCTCGTTTCGGCGCTGACTCGACAAAGGTTGCCAAAATGAGCGAGAAAGAGCGCCTCGACTACGTCTACAAGTTCGAGAAACCTACTCCCGAGAAGAACGTTACGCCCGAATCGCGCCAGGAAGGTTACGAGACTTTCACCACTACCGACGACCACCTGATGCACCTTACCGGCATCGAGAAAGACCAGAACGGCACGAAATACTATCGCACAAAGAACTCTTGGGGAACCGAGCGCAACGACAACGGCGGCTACCTCAACATGTCGGACAGCTACGTGCGTGCAAAAACAATCTACGTGATGATGCACAAAGATGCTCTCACGCCCGAACTCCGCAAAAAACTGAAAATAAAATAAGTTGACGACCGACCGAACACACTCTGAAGGCTGCTTGTTTTCAGAGTGTGTTTTCACTTTTCAACCACACACCTCACACACTTCACACCTTAGACTTCACACCTTAAAGTCCACTCATGATCAAAAATTTACTCTTAGCGCTTACGTTAGCTGCAGCCGGCACGGCCGTTGCACAACAGCCCGCGTCGGTAACAATCAAGGCTGATGCCGACAGCATTATGTATTTCACCGTCGGAATCGACGACTATGTTGCTCAGGACTACGACGAGCAGGAGATCGTTGAGAGCGCCGCGCTGACCAACGGCTCCGTGACGCTCACCATGCCCGGCGAGCCCGTCTACATGCTCAGCTCGCTCACCCGCAATCCGATTTTCGTCCTCCCCGGCGAAACCATCGTTATCGACCTTACCGGCGACAAACCGGCCGTCAGCGGCAGCCGCCTCGCCGAACAGATGCTCACCTACGCCGCCGAACGCGCTGCCTTGCAGGACATTCTGCGCGAAAAAGGCATGATTGAATCGGTCTATAACAGCTGGCGAACATATCCCGACTCATTGCTGCCCTCGAACCTCGACACGCCTTTCGGCGTTTTCCTCGTTTCGCAAGCTACGGTTGCTGCTGCCGACAAATATATCGACCAACTGACGCCCGAAGCCCGCGAATCGTTCCTCGCCCCGCTCTACCAAAAAGAGAAAACAACCATCGACCTCACTCGCGAGCGTGCGGCTAACGCCAAGCGCATCAAAGAGGGCGTTGAAGCTCCCGATTTCACCCTCACGAGCATCGACGGCAAGCAAGTGAGCCTCAAATCGCTCCGCGGCAAATGGGTGCTCCTCGATTTCTGGGGCGCATGGTGCAAATGGTGCATGGTTGGCGTTCCGCAGATGAAGGCCGAGTATGCAAAATGGAGCGACAAATGCGAGTTTGTAGGCATCGACTGCGGCGACACTCAGGAAACATGGCTCACGACGGTTGAGGAGAAGCAGATGAACTGGCTTCAGCTCTACGCCCCCGGCAACACGCGCAACAACGCCGTCACCGTTCTCTACGGCATCAGCGGCTTCCCCACAAAGCTACTTATCGACGCCAACGGCATTATCCGCAAAGTTTGCATTGGTGAAGACCCCGAATTCTACTCCGACTTCTCAACACTCCTGAATGACTAACGGATTTCTGCGCGTGGCGGCAGTTTCGCCACAAGTGAGAGTTGCCGACGTAAACACCAACGTAGGCAATATCCTCGACCTGATTCCTCAGCTCGAAGCCGACGGGGTTGAGGTTGCCGTGTTCCCCGAGCTGTGCATCACAGCCTACACTTGCGGCGACCTTTTCCATAGCCGCGAGCTTCTCGACGCTGCTGCCGACGGCTTGCGCCGAATCGCCGAGCGCACTGCCGGCAGCCCGCTTACGGTAATAGTCGGGCTGCCTGTAGAGGCCGACGGCGCCGTCTGGAACTGCGCGGCAGTTGTCACTGACGGCGCGTACAACCTCGTGCGCAAAACCTTCATCCCCAACTACAACGAATTCTACGAGCGGCGCTGGTTTGCTCCGGCATCCGACCCGGCATTGTTCACCGTTGCCGGCGTGAAAATCGGCGTGGAGATTTGCGAGGATCTGTGGGTGACGATTCCGCCGTCGTCGCGGCTTGCGCTCGAAGGCGCCGAGGTTGTTTTCAACCTCTCGGCCTCCGACGAGCTGACGGGCAAATGGAACTATACGCGCTCGCTGGTCGTGCAGCAATCGGCGCGCTGCCTTGCCGGCTATGTTTACACTTCGGCCGGACGCGGCGAATCGTCGACCGACCTGGTTTTCTCAGACCGCTGCGCTATTGCCGAGAACGGCACGATGCTCAGCGAGGTGAACACCTGGGAGGATGCCGACTGCTACACCGTTGCCGACATCGACATCGAGGCCCTGCGACGCGACCGCATGCACACGACAACGTTTGCCGACTGCGCCCGCGCCAACGGCATCGCCCCGGCTCCGGTGGCGCTCCCCTCGCCCGCCGCGGCATTTGACCTCGACTATCAGCTCATGCGCCGCGTCGACCCGCATCCGTTTGTGCCCGGCGATAACGCCCACCGCTCGCAGCGTTGCAGCGAAATCATCCAAATCCAAACCTCGGCGCTCGCCCAGCGGCTCTCGGCAATCGGCTGCCACTCGCTCGTTGTCGGCATCTCCGGCGGCCTGGACTCAACGTTAGCGCTACTCGTTGCCGAGCGAACATTCCACACGTTGGGAATCCCCTCCGTAGGTATCATCGGCATAACCATGCCCGGATTCGGCACAACCGACCGCACCTACGACAACGCCATGACGCTCATGAAACGCCTCGGAATCACAATCCGCGAGATTCCGATTGCCAACGCCGTCAACCTGCATTTCAAGGATATCGGCCACGACCCGGCAGTCCACGACGTTACGTATGAGAACAGCCAGGCTCGCGAGCGCACGCAGATTCTGATGGACGTTGCCAACCAGACCAACGGCATCGTGCTCGGCACGGGCGACCTCTCGGAGCTTGCCCTCGGCTGGGCAACCTACAACGGCGACCACATGTCGATGTATGGCGTCAACACCGGAGTGCCCAAGACACTTGTGCGCTACCTCGTTGAATGGTTTGCCGACGAGACGTCCGACGTAGAACTCGCCGCCACCCTCCGCGACATCTCGGCCACGCCCATCAGCCCCGAGCTTACGCCCGCCGACTCTGAGGGAAACATAAAGCAGAAAACCGAGGACCTCGTCGGACCCTACGAGCTCCACGACTTCTTCCTCTACTACACTCTGCGTTTCGGCTTCCGCCCGACGAGAATCTTCTATCTCGCTCTGCAGGCGTTTGGCGAGAAATATCCCCGCGCCGTAATCCTCCGCTGGCTCCGCGAATTCTTCCGCCGCTTCTTCCAGCAGCAATTCAAGCGCAGCTGTCTGCCCGACGGACCGAAAATCGGCAGCGTCTGTCTCTCGCCCCGCGGCGACTGGCGCATGCCCTCCGACGCCTCGTCGGTCCTCTGGCTTGCCGAAATCGACGCCCTCAAAGCCTAACCCTCCCCCTGTCTCCCATAGCAGAGGCTGCAACCCCTCCCGCGGGCTGCAGCCTCTGCCGTATCCGATAGACAAAATGTCGCGAAAATTGCGTAACTTTGCGGGAAGAAAACTCGAACGAGAATGGCAAAAGGACGAATCGACCAGGCAACAGTGCAGCGCATACTTGATGCAGCCGACATTGTCGACGTTGTGAGCGACTACGTGAAGCTCAAACGCCGCGGCTCGGGCTATATCGGTCTGTGCCCGTTCCACAACGAGCGCACGCCCTCATTCTCCGTCTCGAAAACCAAAGGCATCTGCCGCTGTTTCAGCTGCGGCAAGGGCGGCAGCCCCGTAGGTTTCATCATGGAAATCGAGCAGATGACCTATCCCGAGGCTCTGCGCCTGCTCGCCAAGAAATACAACATCGAGATTGCCGAGCGAGAGCTCTCGAAGGAGGAGCAGGAAGCCGCTTCGGAGCGCGAGAGCATGATGGCTATCAACGACTTCGCCATGCATCGCTTTGAGCGCAACATGCTCCAGACAACCGAGGGGCGCAACGTCGGACTGGCCTACTTCCGCGAGCGCGGCATCAACGACGCCATGATTCAGCGATTTCATCTCGGCTATTCGCTCGAACATCGCGACGCGCTTTACCGCGACGCCATAGCTGCCGGATTCAATCCCGAATATCTGCTGAAAACGAGCCTCTGCATGCGCAACGAGCGCGGCGAATATCGCGACCGTTTCCGCGGGCGAGTGATTTTCCCGGTGTTCACCGTCTCGGGCAAGGTTGTTGCCTTCGGCGGACGAACGCTCCGCAAGGACAAGGACGTTGCGAAATATGTCAACTCAGCCGAGTCGTCGATCTACAGCAAAAGCCGCGAGCTCTACGGACTTTATCAGGCCAAGCCCGAGATTGTACGCAAAGACAAATGTATACTCGTAGAGGGCTATATGGACGTCATCTCCATGCACCAGGCGGGAATCACCAACGTCGTAGCCTCCTCAGGCACCTCGCTCACTGAGGGGCAGATTCGACTCATCCACCGCTTCACGGAGAATGTCACCGTAATCTACGACAGCGACGCCGCCGGCATCAAAGCCTC
>CAYNSG010000024.1:8942-17068 GCA_964399885.1 uncultured Bacteroides sp. | reverse complement strand
TTATTTAGCGGCGGTAGCCTTTGCGAGCTGAGTTTTAGCTTTAGCTACGGCCTTGTCGTAGGCATTCTGAGCTTTATCGCGCTGCTTGGGCTGCTCGGCCTTCTGCACTGCGTCGTAGAGATCCCAGAGCTTGTTGTCGGCAACAACTTTCTTCTGCTCGGCAGTGAAAGCCTCAGCTTTCTCCTCGGCAGCCTTTTCAGCTGCGGGTTCTGCCCAAGCGTGGTTGAAGCCCTTCACGTCGTTCCAGTGACCGCGGGTGAAGTCGGGGAATGCAACGGCAGCCGAGTTGTTGTCCATCGAGAGCGAACCGAGCTCGGCGAGCGAGCACCATTCAGCGAGGTCGTAGACATCCATGTCGAGAGGCAGACCGTTCTGGAGACAGTAAACCATGCGAGCATCCATGAAGAAGTCCATGCCGCCGTGGCCACCTACTTTCTGAGCGAGCTCACCATATTTGGTGATGATTGGGTGGCGATATTTTTCGCGGAGAGCGTCCATCTCTTCCCGGGGCATGAAGCCGTGCGATGAGAGATTGTCGACCTTCGGAGCGTTGCCTGTAGCTTTGAGCTGCTGGGCGTCGATAGCGAAACCCTCTTCGGGATATTTGTTAGCGAAGCCGCGTGTGCCGGTGAGCTGATAGAGGCGGTTGTAGGGCTGGGGGTTCATAACGTCGTGCTGAATCTCAACAACCTTGCCGTTCTCTGTGCGCATGAGCGTAGTGGTGTGGTCGCCGTTGCGGTATTCCTTGCACTCTTTGCCGGTTTTCTCAGTGACGTACTCTTTGCCGTGAACGCTCTTGGTGTCCATAGCGGTGAGGGTTTTGAAGCGGTCGCCGCGGTGGATGTTCATCACCTGTGCAACCGGGCCGAGGCCGTGGGTAGCGTAAACGTCGCCACGGTTCTCCATGTTATATTTCATGCGCCAGCCGAGTTTGTCGGGGTCGGTTTCGGGGTTGCTCCAGTAGTAGGGCCAGAAATCGTCGAGGTTGTGGATGTAGGCACCCTGTGCGCGGAGCACTTCGCCAAACACGCCGTGCTGAGCCATGTTGAGAGCGTCGAGCTCAAACCAGTCGTAGCAGCAGTTTTCGAGAATCATGCAATGTTTGCGGTTTTTCTCGGCGAGGTTGATGAGCTCCCAGCACTGCTCGAGGTTCATAGCCGAAGGCACCTCGATGGCGGTGTTCTTGCCGTTCTCGAGAGCGCATTTAGCAACGGGGAAGTGGTGATCCCAGTCGGTAGCAACGTAGACGAGGTCGATGTCGTCGCGTTTGCAGAGCTCCTCGTAGCCGGTAGCGCCCGAATAGATGTCGGCGGGCATCAGGCCTGCTTCTTTGAGGTATTTCTGGCAACGCTCTGCACGCTTGGGCTCGTAGTCGCAGAGAGCCACGACTTCAACGCCGGGGATGTGAGTGAAACGCTCAACGGCGCCGGGACCACGCATGCCGAGACCAACGAACGCAACGCGAACTTTGTCCATCTTCGGCAGAGTCAGGCCGAGAACGTTCTCCTGGCCGGGCTCGCGCTCGGGAGTGTCAACAACGATTGTCCCCTTATCCCAATGCCATTTTGTCGACGGCGACAGGGACTGTGCGTTGGCTGCCGTTCCGCCCATGAATAAGGCAGCACCGAGCATCAGCGCACTGAAAATTCTGTTCATTTTCATGATAAGTAGTTTATGATAAGTTTTATTGTTTGCACTGTTGATTGCACTGTAATTGCTGAAACGTCGCAAACCATCGTCAAAGTTAGACATTTTTCATCATCAATGCAAACTTTTAATCATCAATTAATAAATCATCGCAAAAATTTGCCTACATTTGTGGAAAATTATCATTTTAACCGTCTACTCACATGAAAGACTTGAAGGAAATAACGAGCCATTTCGCCACCGAAGGCACTGTCGACACGGTGAAACCCCTCGGCAACGGGCTCATCAACGACACCTACATAGTGCGTACGGCTGAAGAATCAGCCCCCGACTACGTGCTTCAGCGCATCAACCACCATATCTTCACCGACGTGGAGACCCTTCAGCGCAACATCCAGGCCGTAACCTCCCACATCCGCCGCAAACTCGAAGCAGCCGGCGAAACCGACATCGACCGCAAGGTGCTCCATTTCATTCCCGTGAAAGACAGCGACAAAACCTACTATTTCGATGGCGATTCCTACTGGCGCATGATGGTGTTCATCCCCCGCGCCCACACGCTCGAGGCCGTCAACCCCGAATCGTCGCGCTTTGCCGGCGAAGCCTTCGGCGAATTCCAGGCATCGCTCGTCGACATCCCCGACACGCTCAAAGAGAGCATCCCCGACTTCCACAACATGGAGTTCCGTCTCAAGCAGCTCCACGACGCTGTTGCCGCCGACCCCGTGGGTCGCGTCAAGGAGGTTCAGCCGCTGCTCGACGAGCTTGAGAAACGCGCCGACGAGATGTGCAAGGCCGAGCGCCTCGGACGCGAGGGCAAGCTGCCCAAACGCATCTGCCACTGCGACACGAAGGTTAACAACATGATGTTCGACGAGGACGGCCGCATTCTCTGCGTGATCGACCTCGACACCGTCATGCCCAGCTTCATCTTCTCTGACTACGGCGACTTCCTGCGCACCGGTGCCAACACCGGCGCTGAGGACGATGCCAACCTCGACAACATTGAGTTCAACATGGATATCTTCCGCGCCTTCACCGAGGGCTACCTCTCATCGGCCAAGAAATTCCTCACTCCGCTCGAAATCGAGAATCTCCCCTACGCCGCAGCCCTCTTCCCCTACATGCAGGCTGTGCGCTTCCTTACCGACTATATCAACGGCGACACCTATTATAAGATTCAGTATCCCGAGCATAACCTCGTGCGCACCCGCGCTCAGTTCAAGCTCCTGCAGAGCGTCGAGGCCCACACCCCCGAGATGCGCGAATTCATCGCCGCCCAGCTCGCCTGATTTTCCCCATTCCCCAACCATAGCAAAACGCTTCGGTTCCCCGCCGAGGCGTTTTGCTTTATGCAATGGTAGATATTATCAGAGAACTCAGAGTTCTCTGATGGTTCCGGCCTATTGACAAACAAAAATCGCCGCCGGCTCCTGGATGGGAAACCGACGACGACCCCTGTTGGGCAATTCGGAGAATTGACTAATTAACCTAAATCACCTTATGATTCGTTGCTGAGGGCTCTTATGATTCGTTGCTGAGGGCTCTTATGATTCGTTGCTGTAGGTATGAATCAGTTGAGGATAACTCCGCTGTTGTCAGTGGGGTTCTGGGTGAGCGTGCCGGGATATGCGTTGATGGCATTCTGAGGAATGTAGTAAACTACGCGATACTCGGTTGCGGGGATTTCAAGAGCCTGGTCGTGAGCTCCGGGGAAGTGGCGGGTGAGGGTGCCACCGTTGCGGAACACGTCGTAGCTGCGCTCGGCCTGGAATGCGAGCTCGAGGGTGCGCTCTTTGTCGATGCGTTCGGCAGCGTTCGAGGCGTCGAGCGATGCGTAGCCACCGTTGACAATCGAACGGTTGCGGACGATGTTGACGTCGGCGAGAGCGTTGCTGTACTGACCGAGCTTGGCGTAGGCCTCTGCACGGTTGAGATACATCTCTGCAAACATGCTAATCTTAGCGGAGTTGAGGTGAGAATCCTCGGTTTCGCGCGAGCACTTGTTGATGTAGAACTGCGGGTAAACGCGGTTGAGCGAGATGTAGTAGTCGATGTAGCCGTTGATGGTCTGAGTGCCGTAGTCGGTTGTGTAAGTAATCGCATAGGTATCTTCGTCGACGTTCACCGGAGTCAGAGCAAATGTCTTATCGCCCTCTGTTGCTTTTACAGCGATGCCGTTGGTGTCGCGCTCAATCGGGAGCTGAACATAGTTCTGAGTGGTTGCGTTGTCCCAAACGATGAAGCGGATATATTCGCTTTCGGTGTCGCGATAGGTCGGTTCGATGAAGCAAGCGCGGGCGTCGGAGAAGTCGTCGGTGCGCCAGTCGTTACGGCCGGTTTCGTCGAGCAGAGCGATATATTTTGCCGAAGCATACATTTCGCCCCAGCCCATACCGCCGATATTGGCATACATACCGCCAACGCCGTAGTAGTGGTCGTAGCCAACGAACTCAGAGGCGATACGCTTCACAACGAAGATACATTCGGGGTTGCTTTCGGGAGCGGGTTTGATGTAGCGCATGAGGTCGGAGCGCGACTGGAGGCTGTAGTTGCCCGAGTCGATTACCTTCGTGGCATACTCGGCAGCGAGTTGAGCATACTGCGAGTTGGGGTTATCCCATGTGCCGCTCATATAGAGGTAGACGCGCGAGAGCATAGCCTGAGCTGCAGCTTTCGAGGCGAAGGCGGGGCCTTTGTCGATAGTCATCAGCTGCTCGGCCTTTTTGAGGTCGTTGATAGCCTGTTCGTAGGTCTGCGCCACAGTAGCGCGGTCGTCGAGATAGAGGTCGCCGACAACGTTTTCGGGCGTACCGTTCACGATAGGCACTCCGAGGTTTTTGTCGGGAGCCTGGTAGTAGGGACGGCCATAGGCACGGCAGAGATAGAAGTACATCATGCCGCGAACGTAGTAGCACTCGCCCATCGAGTTGTCGATCGACGCGTCTTTACCTTCCTCAAACATGTTGATGATGTTCGAAGCCTGGGCGATAGCTTTGTAGCCGTAGTCCCAGAAGTTCTGCAGACGGTAGTTGTTGGGGGTGCGGGCGAAGGAGATGAATTCGAAGAATGCGTCGGTAGAGTTACCGCGAATCATTATGTTGTCGCCGGCATATTCGCCGCAGCGATGCATGGGATCCTCCCAGCTTTTGAGCTGTGCGTACATACCGTTCATCAAGGCGTCGAGCGACGCTTCGGGATCGGCCGTAACCTGCTCTGCTGCCATAGAGCCGTAGGGGAGGCGCTCAACGTCGCAAGAGCTAACGGCGAGCAGAGCTGCGGCTGCAAATGTTGCTGTCAGTATATTTTTCATTTCTGTAGTTGCTTAATGATTAGAGGGTGAGGTTGATTCCGAGTGAGAAGCGGCGCACCGAGGGATAAACCGACGGCCCGGTAGTTCCGGCAACCGATGTGCCGTTGGCGGGGAGTTCGGGGTCAACACCGGAGTATTTGGTGACGGTGAAGAGGTTTTCGCCCGAGAGCGACACGCGGAGGTTCTGGATGCCTGCTTTCTTGAGCTGGTTGAAGTTGTAGCCAACGGTGAGCGAGCGGAGCTTCAGGAAGTCGCCGCTTTCGAGGAAGCGCGAAGAAGCGTAGTTGCCCTTATCCTGGTTGTTGTACATTGCGCGGGGGTGAGTAGCGATATCGCCGGGTTTCTCCCAACGTGTCCAACCGCTCTGGAGTTTCATCTGGTTGCGGTCGGTGTATGCACCGTCGGAGTCATATTCGAGACGCGAGTAGTTGAAAATCTTGCCGCCTACAGAGAAGCCGAAGTTAGCGTTGAGGTCGAGCTGTTTCCAGCGAACCATTGTTGAGAATCCGCCGTAGAAGTCGGGCGAAACTTTGCCAATCTTGTAGTAGTCGGCCTCGGCATAGTCGGAGGTTACGACTTTTTTGCCGTTCTCGTCGTCCATATACCACTGGGGCTTACCATCTTCGGGGTTAACGCCTGCCCATTCCTTAATCCAGTAGGTGTCGACGGGCTCGCCAACTTCGAGCAGAAGGTTTGCAGAACCGGCAATACCGGAGCCGTCGCTGATGATCACGGACTTAACCTCGTAGGAGCCGTCGGCATTCTTCTGAGCGTAGAGGTCGCGGAGTTCGTTGTGGTTGGTAGTGAAGTTGGCTTCTACGTTCCAAGTCCAGTCGCGGGTAGCGATGATTTCGCCGCCGATGCTGATTTCGAAGCCGCGGTTGAGCATCTTGCCGATGTTGCGGTAGATCGAGGTAACGCCGACGAGGCCGGTCACGGGCACAGCATAGATAACGTTGTCGGTGTTTTTGTTGTACCAGTCGATGTTGACGCGCAGACGGTCGTTGAAGAAGTTGGCATCCAAGCCTACGCCGGCAGTGAATGTGCGTTCCCAAGTCAGGTCTTTGTTACCGATCTGGCTGATGAGTGCACCTGCAACGCCGTCGTAATTAACGCCTACAGAGTAGAGGTCGTACTGCGGATAGAGCGAGCTCGGACGGTTGCCGACGCTACCGTAGGAAGCGCGGAGTTTGAGGAAGCTTACCCAAGTCGGGGTGAACCAGCTCTCGCGGTTGATAATCCAACCGCCGCTGACGCCCCAGAGGTTGCCCCAGCGTTTGCCGAGGTTCGAAGCACCGTCGCGACGGAAGTTAGCTTCGAGGAGATATTTGCTGTCGTAGGTGTAGTTCCACTTTGTGAAGTAGGACGAAACGGCCCATTCCGAGATGCCGCCGCTTACGTCGGCAGGAATAGCCGTGATGTCGAGCACCTGGAAGCCGGGCACGAAGCCTGTGCCGGTAGCGTCCATGTAGGTGTATTTGTAGTCCTTATACTCGTAGGCGAGCATACCGTCGAGGCGGTGCTTGGCGCCGAAGAGGAAGTTGGCGAGGAGCTTCTGGGTTGTAGCCTTGCGGACAACGTCGCTGCTCCATTCGTAGATCTGACCGTCGGTGTTCTCACCGCCAACCGAGCGCGGGTCGGTGTAGGAGTGTGTCTTGTACTGGTTGAAGCGATATGAGTTCACGCTCTGCCATTTGAGCCAGGGGGTGAACTGAACGTCGAAGTCGAAGTTGCCGTTGAACTCGTAGTTGATCGAAGTGCTTTCGTTGCCGGCCTCAAGGTCGTTGAGGTAGTTGTTCTGCTGCGAGTTAACCCATCCGCTATAGCGGTTCGGAACGAGGTTGCCGTCTTCGTCGTAGGGGGAGTCCCAAGGAAGCATCGAGTACATAGCACTTACGGAGTACTGTTTATCCTTGATGTCGCGGCGCGAACCGTAGACAGTCGGGCGGATAGTGAGCCAGCGAGTGGGCTTGTAGTCGGTAGTACCGCGGAAGCTGTATTTTTGGAATTTGTAGCCTTTCACGGCGCCATCCTCGTCGTAGTAGCCGAGCGAGAAGTATGAGCTGAGTTTCTCGTTACCGCCGCTGATGCTCACGTGATAGTCCTGCGAGAAGCCGGTGTGAGTAGCGAGATCCCACCAGTCAAAGTTGTCGTTGCGGAGCTCGGGAGTCCAGCGGGTGAAACGAATCTGATCGGCGTTCTGGAACGAAGCGTAGTAGTCGTAGAGCTCTTCACCGTTCATCATGCTGAGACGACCGTTGTTGAGGTTTGCGATACCGAGTTTCACCGAAGCCGATGCGCGCATCTGGCCTGCTTTACCTTTCTTGGTTGTTACGACAACAACGCCGTTGGCGCCGTCGGAACCGTAGATGGCGGTCGAAGCAGCATCCTTAAGGATGGTCATGCTCTCAACGTCGTCGGGGTTGAGGTCGCCGGCACCGGTGCCGACAATAACTCCGTCGACAACCCAGATAGGAGCCGTTGAGCCGCTCAGCGAAGCCTGGCCGCGGATGATAACGGCAGCGTTCGAACCGGGCTGACCCGAACCTTGAGCCACGTAAACGCCCGAAATCTTGCTGCTGAGCATGTTGGCAAGGTTAGGCGAGGTAAGGTCCTTAAGTTTTTCGTCTTTAATCGAGGTGAGTGCACCGGTGAGGCTCTCTTTGCTCTGCACTGTGTAGCCGAGCACGACAACTTCGTTGAGTTTTGTCGAAGCCTCTTTCATCGTGATGGTTACGGGCTCGCCATTCCAAACGGCGGTAGCGTCGTCGTAGCCGACGTAAGTGACTTTTACTGACTCTCCGGGCTTCATGCCTTTGAGAGTGAATTTTCCGTTCACGTCGGTCATGGTAGCCTTCGCGGCGGAAGAGGTTGATTTCACTGTTGCGCCGACGAGCGGTTCGCCGAGATCGTCGAGCACAGTGCCTGTGCAGTCCTGTGCCTGCTGGGCAGCTACGGCTTCGTAACTACCCCCCCCCTCAATGGGTTGTGCGCTGTTGGCACCTGCCGAAAACATGGCGGCGACCATCAGGGCTGAGAGAAAAAATCTCTTCATGGGAAAGTGTTTAGTTAATAATTATTGGTTGTTAGTTTTGTTTCTACGCATTGAAAACGCCCTATTATTATAAGGCGTCGGGAGTCTCTGCAATCTCTAAAAAAATAATGG
>CAYNSG010000024.1:0-8842 GCA_964399885.1 uncultured Bacteroides sp. | reverse complement strand
GAGAACTCTGAGAACTCTGAAAGAGCCTCGCGGTCGGCACTTGTTAAACTTCCTGCATTTTGGCGGGATTCGAGCGATTGTTTGTACATTTGCGGTTGATTATGGCACAATTCGAACTTAACATACTCGGCTGCGGGTCGGCTACGCCCACGCCGCGCCACAACCCCAGCTGCCAGGTGCTGAACTTCCGCAGCCGCCTGATGATGATTGACTGCGGCGAAGGCGCCCAGGCTACAATGCGCAAGATGCACCTGAGTTTCAGCCGTCTGGCGCAGATTTTCATCTCCCACATGCACGGCGATCACGTGTTCGGGCTCCCCGGGCTGCTCTCGACGCTCGATCTCCACGAGCGCGGCGGCCACGTCGACGTCTGGATGCCCGAATCGGGCGTAGCCATCATGCGAGCCATCAACGATTTCTTCTGCCGCGAGACGTCGTTCACGGTTGAATTTCACGGCATCAGCGGCAAGGGCGGCATTATCTACGACGACAAGTCGATCTCGGTCGAGACGTTCCCGCTGCAGCACCGCGTGCCCTGCTATGGCTACATCTTCCGCGAGAAACCCGGGCTGCGCCACCTGCGCCCAGACATGGCGAAATTCCACGATATTCCCCTCTGGCGTCTGGGCGAAATCAAGGCCGGTGCCGACTACGTGAAGCCCGACGGCACGGTCGTTGCCAACGAGGTGCTGACCACTCCCCCGTCGCCCGCCGTCAGCTACGCCTACTGCTCCGACACGATGTTCTCCGAGGCCACGGCCAAAGCCGTCGAGGGAGTAGACTATCTCTACCATGAGGCCACCTACGACGACTCGCTCGTCGAAAAGGCTCACGACCGCGGGCACTCCACGGCGCGCGAGGCGGCGCGAATAGCTCGTATGGCTGGAGTTAAAACGCTGATTATAGGCCACTATTCGAAGCGCTACCACGACATGGAGCTGCTGCTCAGCCAGGCGCGCGAAGAGTTTGACTGCATCATTGCCGCCGACGAAATTCTCACAATACCGCTCGACAAATGATCTCACAAGCCGAAACCGACGAACGTTTCATGCGCGCGGCCCTCGAGGAGGCGCGCCAGGCTGCTGCGGCCGACGAGATTCCCGTGGGCGCCGTGATTGTCGACGGCGACAGAATCATCGGCCGCGGGCATAATCTGACCGAAACGCTAACGGACGTCACCGCCCACGCCGAAATGCTCGCTATAACCGCCGCCGCACAGACCCTTGGCGGGAAATATCTGCCGAAGGCGACGCTCTACGTGACGGTCGAGCCCTGCCTGATGTGTGTCGGCGCAATAGCCTGGAGCCGCATAGGGCGCATAGTCATCGGCGCCCCCGACCCCAAGCGCGGATACAGAACCTTCACTGCCAACCCTTTCCATCCGAAAACTACCGTAACCACGGGCGTGCTCGCCGATGAATGCGCCGCGCTGATGACCGACTTCTTCACCCGCCGCCGATAAACAGGATTACGCGCTGTTTTACGGGCATATTTGCGGGCAAGTTTTCTGGCAAAAGGAATCGCAGAAACGCGCTTCGCGCTCGGCAGAACCCGCAAAAGGGACGCATAATTTTCATTTGCAATGAATTAAATAAGGGAATTAAAACGCAGAAGCGGTCGCGTTGCTCCCTCGAACAGAACGCGCGCAGTCGGCGCTGTTCCGCGCTGTTTTGCGGGTTCTGCCGAGCGCGAAACACGCTTCTGCGAGTCCCTTTGCCCGAAAACTTGCCGGGGAACTTTCCGGGAAAACTACGAGTGGGGTGGGAATTTTCCGAAATCGCGCCACTTTTGCCCATTTTCACCAATCTTGTTAATGTTGCTTAAGAGTTTTTCGGTAGCCGCGAAATAATCCGTAACTTTGTGCGCTGAAATTTGTTTATATAAGAGCGACTTATAATAAACAACCCACCCACGCCTCAACCCACGAGGGAATGTTCAACACTGAAAATATTGAAAATAAGAACTATATTTAAGGAAAAAAGTTTATGAATGCACGTGTCATCCGATGCGCAGGCGTAGCGTTCGCCTGTGCCGCGCTGCCAGTAACCACCTCATGCGGAGGTGGCCAGCAACAGCAGCAAGCAGCAGCCCCGGCAATTGCCACACTCACTCTCCAACCGACAAGTTCTGAACTCGAGAGCACCTACCCCGCCCTCATCAAGGGTAAAACCGATATCGCTATCCGCCCGCAGGTAAGCGGATTCATCACGAAAGTCCACGTCGACGAAGGCCAGCAGGTAAAGAAAGGCCAAGTGCTGTTCACGCTCGACCAGGTGCAGTTTAACGCCGCTGTTGAGCAGGCCCAGGCTGCAGTCAATGCCGCCAAAACCGCTGTGAACACCGCCCAGCTGACCGCCGATTCAAAACGTATGCTCTACGACAAAAACATCATCAGCCAATATGAATGGCAGCTCGCCGACAACCAGCTGCAGACCGCCAAGGCATCGCTCGCCCAGGCCGAAGCTCAGCTCGTCAACGCCCGCAAAAACCTCGCATACACAGTAGTGACGTCGCCCTCCGACGGCGTTGTCGGCACAATCCCCAACCGCGAAGGCTCGCTCGCATCGCCCTCGTCGGTCGAGCCTCTGACAACAGTCAGCGACAACTCTGAAGTCTACGCTTACTTCTCGCTGACCGAAAAAGACCTCCTCGAGCTCTCCGACAACGGCCAGCGCTCGCTGAAGGCCGCCATCGAGTCGATGCCCGCAGTCAACCTGCGCCTCGCCGACGGCAGGATGTATCCCATCCCCGGCAAGGTTGCCACGGTTTCGGGCGTAATCGACAACTCGACCGGCGCAGCCAGCGTCCGCGCCCTCTTCGACAACCCCTCGGGAATGCTCCGCAGCGGCTCTACGGGCAACATCGTAATGCCCCACCGCGAGGATAGCGTCATCGTGATACCCCAGAGCGCAACCTACGAGCTCCAGGACCGCCGCTTCGTCTATCTGCTCAACGACTCCAACGTAGTGAAATCAGCCCCCGTCACCGTCGGCTCAATCAACGACGGCAAGAACTTCGTCGTAACCTCCGGACTTAAGCCCGGCGACCGCATCGCCATCGAAGGCGTAGGCACAAGCATGCGCGACGGCATGACAATCACCCCCGTCGACCCGACGGCAGCTGCAGCAGCTCCCGCAGCCCAATAAATCCCGACAGCCGATAACGGCATAATGCAAATTCCAACAAAACATTGAAGGAAAATGAAATTAGATAGATTTATCAACCGCCCGGTGCTGTCGACGGTTATCTCGATTTTCATCGTGCTTCTGGGTATCATCGGACTCGTTTCGCTGCCCGTCACACAATACCCCGACATCGCACCGCCAACCATATCTGTAACCACAACCTACCAGGGCGCCAACGCTCAGGCGGTGTTGAACTCAGTTATTGCCCCCCTCGAAGAGTCGATCAACGGCGCCGAGGGCATGACCTACATGGAGTCGACCGCCACAAACACCGGCTCCGCAACCATCAACGTCTACTTCGAGCAGGGTTTTGACCCTGACATGGCCGCCGTCGACGTGCAGAACCGCGTCGCCAAAGCCCAGAGCCTGCTCCCCGCCGAGGTTACCCGCGTAGGCGTGCTGACGCAGAAACGCCAGACGTCGATGCTTCTCGGCATCACGCTCTACGACGAGGACGGCCGCTACACCGAGCCGTTTATCGAAAACTACCTGAAAATCAACATCGTTCCGCAGATACAGCGTATCTCCGGCGTGGGCGATGTGATGGTCATGGGCGCCGACTACTCGATGCGCATCTGGCTCAAACCCGACGTCATGGCCCAGTATGGTCTGATGCCTACCGACATCAGCGACGCTTTGGCCGAGCAGAACATTGAGGCCGCCCCGGGTGCCTTCGGCGAGCAGGGCAACCAGAGCTTCCAGTATATCATGCGCTACAAAGGCCGCCTTGTGCAGCCCGAAGAGTTTGAGGATATCGTTATCCGCGCAAACTCCAACGGCGAAGTGCTGAAGCTCAAAGACGTTGCCGACGTTGAGCTCGGACGTGTCTCCTACGGCTTCCACGACAAATTCAACGGCAAGGCCGGCGTTACGGCCATCGTGTTCCAGACCGCCGGCTCGAACGCTACGGCCATCATCAACAACTGCTTGAAGTTTGTCGACGACATGAAGAAGGATCTCCCATCCGGAATCGGAGTGGCCATCCCGATGAACAACAACGACTTCCTCTATGCGTCGATCCACCACGTTATCCAGACGCTCATCGAGGCGTTTATCCTCGTGTTCTTCGTAACCTATCTCTTCCTGCAGGACTTCCGCTCTACAATTATCCCCGCCATCGCCATCCCCGTGGCCTTGGTCGGCACGTTCTTCTTCATGAAGCTAATCGGCTTCTCGGTCAACCTCATCACCCTCTCGGCTCTCGTGCTTGCGATTGCGATTGTGGTCGACGACGCGATTGTGGTCGTCGAGGCTGTCCATGCAAAACTCGACGTAGGCTACAAGAATGCCCGCCGAGCTTCAATCGACGCCATGAGCGAAATCGGCGGCGCCATCATCTCGATTACGCTCGTCATGATGCTCGTGTTTATCCCCGTGTCGTTCATGCCCGGCACCAGCGGCGTGTTCTACCAGCAGTTTGGTTTGACAATGGCCATCGCCATCGGTATCTCGGCTATCAACGCCTTGACGCTGTCGCCCGCACTCTGCGCCGTGTTCCTCAAACCCCACAACGCCGACTCGTCGCTTAAAGAGCGCATGGGTCAGGCCTACTCTGCTGCCGCCGACGCCGTCAAAGCTCAGGCCAAGAAGCGCTTCCGCCTCAAACTCGACCTGCATCCGCTGGTTACATTCATCCTCCTCTGCGCCACGATTACATTCATGGTGCTCGGATGGTTCAACTTCGAGAACCCCCTGCTGAGCATTATCGCCATCGCTGTCGGTGTTGTCACGATTCTCGGCCTGCTCAGCCCGCGCTTCCATGAGGCGTTCAACGCGCTCTATGAGAAGGTGCTCGGCCGCTACAACATCGGCACAAAAGCCCTCATTCGCCTTAAATATATTTCGCTGGCCTTCGTTGCCGGCGCCATCGTCGTCCTCGTATGGCTCATGAACGTAACCCCGACCGGACTCGTCCCCAACGAGGACACCGGCACACTGTTCGTCATGGTCGACATGCCCCCTGGCACATCGCAGGAGCGCACCGCCGAGACCCTCGACAAGGTCGACGCCCTCCTCGCCCAGGTACCCGCCATCGAGAGCCGCACGATGATCAACGGCTACAGCTTCGTGGCCGGCCAGGGCGCCACCTACGGCACATTCATCGTCAGGCTCAAAGATTGGTCGGAACGCGACGTCAACTCCGACCAGGTGCTCGCCCAGCTCTACGGACTTATGTCGCAGATCAAGGACGGCCGCGTCGTTATGTTCGCGCCGCCTATGATCGCGGGCTACTCTGTCACCAACGGCTTCGAAATCAAGATGCAGGATCGCACAGGCTCCGATATCAACGACTTCTTCGCCGTTGTCCAGACATTCCTCGGCGCCCTCAACCAGCAGCCTGAGATTCAGGTGGCCTACACGACGTTCAACCCCACCTTCCCGCAGTATATGGTCGACATCGACGCCGCCAAGGTCAAACAGGCCGGACTCTCGCCCCAGACAATCCTCTCGACGCTCCAGGGCTACTATGGCGGTATGTATGTCAGCAACTTCAACCGTTTCGGCAAGCTCTACCGCGTAATGATGCAGGCTTTGCCCGAAGCGCGCGTATCGCCCGAGACGCTGAACTCCATCAAGGTGCGCAACGGCAACGATATGGCCTCGATCTCCAACTTCGTGACGCTCAAGCGCGTCTACGGCCCCGACCTGCTCAACCGCTTCAACATGTTCCAGTCAATCTCCGTCACCGGTCAGCCCGCTGCGGGCTACTCGTCGGGCGACGCTCTGGCAGCCATCGAACGCGTGGCCAACGAGACGCTCCCCGCCGGCTACGGCTACGAATTCTCGGGCATGACGCGCGAGGAGGCCTCATCGTCGGGCTCAGCAACAGCCATCATCTTCGGACTCTGTCTGCTCTTCGTCTACCTGCTGCTCTCCGCACAGTATGAGAGCTACATTCTCCCCTGGGCGGTTATCCTCTCGATTCCGTTCGGCCTGATGGGCTCGTTTGTCTTCTCCCAGATTTTCGGCGTTACGAACAACATCTACCTGCAGATTGCGCTCATCATGCTCATCGGCCTTCTGGCCAAAAACGCCATCCTTATCGTTGAGTTTGCCGTCGAACGCCGCCGCACGGGCATGAGCATCGTCAACGCCGCCGTTGCCGGAGCCTCGGCTCGTCTGCGCCCGATTCTGATGACCTCGCTCGCCCTCATCATCGGCCTGTTGCCGCTGATGTTTGCCCACGGCGTAGGCGCCAACGGCAACCGCGCCCTCGGCGTAGGTTCGATCGGCGGTATGCTTATCGGCATGATTTTCCAGATTTTCGTCGTCCCCGCGCTCTTCGTAATCTTCCAGTCAATCCAGGAACACTTCACTCCGCTCAAGTGGGAGGACACCGACAACGAAGGCATCGAGAACGAAATCGAGCAATACTCACGTTAACCATCAAAACGATGAAATTCAACAATATTATCATATCGGCCGCTATCGCCGGCTCAATGGCTGTGGCACTGACCGGATGCAACATCTACGGCAAATTCAAGATGCCGACCGACTCGCAGCTCACTGCCGACTACGACGCTGCCCGCAGCGCACAAATCGACTCCATGGCGTTCGGCAACCTCCGCTGGCAAGATGTCTTCACCGACCCCGTGCTCGTCGACCTCATCTACCAGGCGCTCGACAACAACAAGGACCTCGCCAACGCCAAACTCAATGTCGACATCGCCCACGCACAGCTCCTCGGGGCCAAGCTGAGCTTCCTCCCCTCGCTCGCCTTCACCCCCAACGGTGCCGGAGCCAAATATGCCTCCAACGATTTCGGCTGGACCTATCAGTTACCCCTCGCCGCCTCATGGGAAGTGGACATCTTCGGCAAGCTCCTCAACTCGAAGCGCGGAGCCGCCGCTGCCTATCGCCAGGCTGAGGATTACCGCCAGGCCGTACGCTCGCAGATTATCGGTGCTGTGGCCAACTGCTACTACACCATCGCCTCGCTCGAGAGCCAGCTGACCCTCAACCGCGAGACCGCCAAGCTCTGGGAGGAGAACGTGCAGACCATGCGCGACTTGAAAGAGGCCGGACGCGTCACGGAGGCTGCCGTGGTGCAGAGCAACGCGCAGTACTACAGCATTCTCGGCGCTATCACCGACATCGAAGTCTCGCTCCACGAGATGAACAACACCATGTCGCTGCTGATGAACGTCATGCCGCAGACGTGGGTTGTCAGCGGCGACGCCCGGCTCAACGCCCCGACAATCCGCCGCGAGGAGATTCCGATGCGTGAACTCGCCGTGCGCCCCGACGTGCGCGCCGCCGAGGAGACTCTCGCTGCTGCCTACTACTCATCGGCCGCCGCCCGCGCTGCTTTCTACCCCGGACTGAGCATCACCGCCAACGGAGGCTTCACCAACCTCTTCGGCTCATTCATCCAAAACCCCGGCGACTGGTTCATACAGCTTGCCGGCTCGCTGACTGCCCCGATTTTCAGCCGCGGCGCCAACATCTCGCGCCTCAAAGCCGCTAAAGCCCAGCAGCAGCAGGCTCTCAACGATTTCGAGTATTCGCTCATGAACGCCGCCGCCGAAATCAGCGACGCCCTGACCGTCTATCAGAAAAACACCGAAAAAAGCGCCTACATCGAAAAACAGGTTGAAAATCTCGCAAAATCCGTTGAAATCAACCAAGAATTGTTAACTTTGGGCGGAAATAACACTACTTACCTTGAAGTGCTCACCGCACAGCAGAGCCTCCTGAGCTCGCAAACTGCCGAAATCGCTTGCCGCCGTGCTCGCGCCCAGGCTGTCGTTTCGCTCTATCAGGCCCTCGGCGGCGGACGCTAACTAAATCCTTAAATATCATGGCAAACAACATCAGCCCACTGGCCTACGTCGACCCCGCCGCCAAACTTGGCGACGGAGTGACAATCCACCCGTTCGCGTTCATCGACGCCGACGTTGAAATCGGCGACGGCTGCGAGATAATGTCCTACACCAGCATTATCCACGGAACCCGCATGGGGCGCAACAACCGCGTCTATCAAGCCTCGATTATCGGCGCCGACCCTCAGGATTTCCGCTGGGAAGGCGAACCCTCTTACTGCTACATCGGCGACTCAAACGTCATCCGTGAGCACGTCATCATAAACCGCGGCATTCGCTCCGAGGGCGGCACGCGCATCAGCAACGAGTCGTTCATCATGGCCGAAACCCATATCGGCCACGACTCTTACCTGGCCGACCACTGTGTGATTGGCAACGGCGTGACCATCGCCGGTGACACCGAGGTGGGCCGCTGCACGATTCTCTCGTCGGGCGCCATGCTCCACGAAAATTCGCGCGTTGGCGACTGGGTGCTCATCAAAGGCGGATGCCGAATCACCGGCAACGTGCCGCCATTCATCATCATGGCCCACAACCCGGCAACCTACTTCGGAGTCAACGCCGTCATTCTCCGCAAAGGCGGCTACACCGACGAGCAGATCGACGACATCGCCAAGGCTTATCGCCACATCTACCAGACGGGCACATCGGTGTTCAACGCCCTGCGCCGAATCGAGGCCGACGTGCAGCCCGGCGAGGTGCGCGATGCCATCACCTCGTTCATCCGCGGCGTTAACCTAAAGATTGTTGCCATCCCCCGCGACCTCGAATAAGAGTCCGTCTCATAAAAAATTTAACATTAGGGGTCGCATGCATGAGTCGAGTTTGGCTCTG
>CAYNSG010000023.1:0-17089 GCA_964399885.1 uncultured Bacteroides sp. | reverse complement strand
AGAGAGAGCGTAGCGAGCTACGTGACCGATGAAATTGGCAAAAGCGACCGGAAAAAACCAAAAAGGTGAATAAAAGAATGATTTCAGCTGAACTCATTTAACATTCGGTAAAAAGTTTGAATGAGTTCATGATGATGGGTTTGGTTTATGCGCCTTAAAGCTCAGATGCGCTCAGATACTATTATTTTGCAGCGGCTGCAGCGGCACCACGTGCGGCACGTGTCAGCTGAACAGCGCAAACAACAGCGTTCTTGGCGTTCATCAGTTCGAGACCCTCGAAATGGAGGTCGCCGATCTGAAGAGTTTTGCCCAGGCCGAGATTGTCGACGTTGACAACAACGCGCTCGGGAATCTGAGTGTAAGGAGCCTTTACTTTGATTTTCTTCATCGACAGAGTCAGCTTACCGCCGGCTTTCACACCCTCGGCGTGGCCTTCGAGCTTCACGGGAACCTCGATGGTTACGGGTTTCTTCTCGGTTACTTCGAGAAGGTCGATGTGGAGGATATTATCCTTCACGGGGTGGAACTGGATATCCTTGAGGACAGCCATGCGTTTTTCGCCATGGATGTCGAGTTCGATAGCGAAGATTTCGGGAGTGTAGATGAGTTTGCGAACAGAATCGTTCGTAACAGCGAGATCGATTGTGATCAAGCCCTGGTTGTTGCCGATTTCAACAACTTTCTCGCCCTCGCGAAGAGTACCGGTGAAAGGAAGTTCAAACACTTCGCCGCCGTTGAGAACCACGGGGATTTTCTCCTCTTTGCGGAGAGCTTTAGCAGCTTTCTTGCCCAGGTCGGTGCGGGGCTCTGCTGTCAGTTGAAAAGTTTTCATTTTGTTGTGTTACTAAAAATTAAGTAGTTTGTAATTGCTTAATTTCCCATCACACGCCGGCGGCGCTTGCTGTCGATTTTAAGCCAAACCTTGCTGTCGATTTTAAGTTAAACCTTGCTGTCGATTTTAAGTTGACTTAAGCCGTGCAGCTACGCAGCCATCAGATGTGTGCTGAAAAGCGACCGCAAAGTTACGCATTTCCCGCCAATCTTCCAACCCTCCCCGCCATTTTTCTCCCGAAAAAATCTGCGCGCCGGATCCTTCCGCCCGGCGCTCCCCCCATCTCAAAATGTCAAATTGTCAAATTGACAAATTGAGCTTTCCCCACGGCGGGACGGGGGCGGGGGTTGGCGGGGATTGGCGGGGCGGAGGGGGCTCATTGTGCGGGCGGCTGAAAGATTTTTGGCAATTTTATGCTAAATATTGAAAATATTTGTAAATTTGCGCTTACAAAATAGCCGCGGAGCACGTGATTATGCTCTTTGCGACGAGACATATATCCATAAATCAATCTTTTGCCGCTGTTTTTCTCCGCTGAGGGGACAAGCTCCGGTCGATTAATAAAACAACACGAAAGACGCTTTAATATATAATATATAGGGCATCTTGCAAAGGAAAAAATGAAGGTAACCTTAGATCTTGGCGGGACGAACATTCGAGCCGCCATTGTCGAGAATGGCGAATGCCGCCGGAAAACATCGGTTCCATGCCGGGCGAACGAGAAAGAGAAGGCTGTAGTGCAACAAATTATCGATGTCATCACGCCTCTGATTAGCGCCGAGGTCGATGGAATTGCTATCGGCGTACCCTCTGTGGTCGATTCGATTGAGGGCATCGTATATAATGCCGCCAACATCCCCTCGTGGCGCAAGGTTCCCTTGAAAGCCATCCTCGAGAAGCAATTCAACCTGCCCGTAAAGGTCAACAACGACTGCAACTGCTTTGCGCTTGGCGAATATCGCTACGGCGCCGGCAAAGGCTTGCGCGACATGGTCGGCATCACGCTCGGCACGGGCGTTGGCTCCGGACTGATCCTCGACGGGCGCCTCTATGCCGGAGTGCTCTGCGGAGCCGGCGAAGTAGGGTCGCTCCCCTATCTCGACTCGGATTTCGAGCACTACTGCAGCAGCATCTGGCTGCGCGACGTCTACGGCACAACCGGCGCCGAACTTGCCCGCCGCGCGCTTGCCGGCGAAGCTAAAGCCAAAGCTATCTGGCATAAATTCGGCGAGAACCTCGGCGAGCTCACCAAAGCCATTCTCTTTGCCTATGCTCCCGAAGCTATAGTCATCGGCGGAGGTATTGCTGCCGCTATGCCGCTGTTCCGCGCCGGCTGGGAAAGCACCGTCATGACGTTCCCTTACGCCCGTATAGCCCAGGGCTGCAAAATGATTCAGGCGAAGTTGCCCGACGCCAATCTTCTCGGCGCCGCCCTGCTTTTCGAACAAGAATAACACGCATAAACTTACCCGATAAACCAATCATATCTCAAAATAACCCTAAGTTTATATTATGAGACCAGTTCATCTATGTATCAAACGGACAGCCTTCGTCCTCCTCATGGGGCTTTGGCTGTCAGTAAGCGCCTTCGCCCAGCAGCTGCAGGTGACAGGCGTGGTTCAGGACATTGACGGAGAGCCTCTCGTAGGCGCAAGCGTCACTGTCAAAGGAAGCCAGATGGGAACATCGACCAACATCGACGGCCGTTTCGCTCTTCAGGCTAAAAAAGGTGATGTGATCAAAGTCACCTACATCGGCTACAAACCCGCTGAAGCTACATTCAACGGCGAACCGATGACATTCGTCATGACCGAAGACTCAGAGCGCCTCGAAGAGGTCGTTGTGCTCGGCTACGGTGCTGCTCAACGCAAACAGGATCTCTCGGCCGCCGTAGGCGTTGTCGCTAACGCCGAAGAGCTCAAGAAGCGCCCCGTAACTTCGACAGAAGCCATGCTGCAGGGTGCACTCCCCGGCGTTACCGTACAGTCAGTAGGCGGCGACCCGACAGCAACTCCTTCGCTCGTCATCCGCGGCCAGGGCTCGCAGAACGGCGATAACGTCCTCTGGGTTGTCGACGGCGTGCCCGGCGCACCCATCACCTCGTTGAGCGACATTGAGTCAATCGTAGTGCTGAAAGACGCTGCATCGGCAGCTATCTACGGCGCACAGTCGGGAGCCGGTGGTGTTATCCTCGTAACAACCAAAGGTGCAAAAGTCGGCGAAGCCACACTCTCCTACGAAGGACAGTTCGGCATCCGCAAAGCTTCAAACCTCATTCAGCCTCTCGATGCCGAGGGTGAAATCCTCATGCGCCAAATCTCATACGCCAACGCCGGGCAGACACTCCCCAGCGGCTGGGACGTAACGAAGAACCCCTGGATCGGCACAACACGCACCAACTGGATGGAGGCAATTTTCCGCACTGCATTCACCCAGCGCCACAACATCGTGCTCAACGGCGGCTCGGAGAACTTCTCAAACCGCCTCTCGTTCTCCTACAACAACGACGAGGGCACTCTCCGCAACACCTACAGCAAGGACCTCTCAATCCGCTACAACGGAATGTTCAAACTCAACAAATGGGTTACCGTTCATGAGAACCTCGTTTGGAAAAACTGGGAGTCGCGCACCAAGAGCACCGACGACGGCTACACCGGCCCGATTCTCTCGGCCGTATGGATGCCTTCCGCCGCCTCAATCTACAATCCCCTCGACGGGACGTGGGGTGGCACAGCGTGCGAAGACCCTGACTATATAGCTCAATACGGCGAAGGCCTCGCTTCAATCCATGGCGACGTTGTAAACCCCGTTCGTCTGCTCGAAGCTGAAAACCGCTATAACCGCTCGACCGACCTTTGGTCAACCACATCGCTCGAAATTGCAAACATCGTTCCCGGTTTGCGTTTCACATCGCGTTTCACCTACAACGTTTTCCAAAACAACTACAAAAACTTCAACCCCAGCGTTGACGAACCCGGAAAACCGAGCGCAAACAACGTACTGACAGTATGGGCCTATCGCACCGACTCTTGGAACGCTGAAAACACTCTGACCTACGACAACGCCTTCGACAAACATCACGTCAGCGGACTCTTCTCAGTTACGGCCGACCACTATGTAGGACGCACACTCAACGCCAGCGGCTCTAACCTCTCCGACGAGAGCGAATATCTGCAGTATCTCGCAAAAGCAGGCTCGACATCAGTAACCGACGCTCTCTGGGGACCCGACGCCAACGTGGCTCTCGTGGCCCGCGTAGGCTACTCCTACGACGACCGCTACTTCATGACCGCATCGTGGCGCCGCGACTATGCCGGACGTCTGCCCAAGGACAACAACTACGGCGACTTCCCCGGCGTTACAGCCGCATGGAAAATCTCCAACGAAAAATTCTTCGAGCAGAGCGACTTCATCCGTTTGCTGAAAATTCGCGCATCGTGGGGTAAAGTCGGCAACCTCGGCTCTGTAGGCATGGGCTACAAGGCTGCCCTCCTCTCGTCGAACTACTGGGACGAACAGGCACAGTATGGCGTTGAGAGCAACACTCTCTACAACGACATGGTCTACTACTCAAGCTCAATCAACCCCTATCTCACATGGGAAAAATCAGAGCAATGGGACGTAGGTATCGACGCTGAAATGCTCAGCAACCGCTTGAGCGTAGCACTCGACTACTTCGACAAACGCACCAACAACCTCATCCAGACGCAGACTATGAACTGGCCGAGCACTATCGGTCTGGATCCGCAGCTCGTCAACCTCGGCGAAATCCGCAACCGCGGCGTTGAATTCCAGGCCAACTGGAACCACCGCGTGAACCGCGACTGGACCTACTACGTAAACGGCAACGTTGCTTGGATCCGCAACAAAGTTACCGACATCGGCGTAACCAACGCCGACGGCGAACCCGGCGTTTGGACCGGCGGCGGCTCGTTCCGTTCGATTATCCCCTACATCTATCAGACCGCCCAGGGCACACCCCTCGGATCATTCTATCTGATTCAGACCGACGGTATTTTCCAGAGCGACGCCGAGGCTGCTGCCTACGTCGACAAAGACGGCAATCGCATTCAGCCCAACGCCGTGGCCGGCGACCTCAAATTTGTCGACCAGAATGGCGACGGCAAAATCGACGACAACGACCGCGTCTACATGGGCAGCTCAACTCCGAAATGGACATACGCATTCGGCGGCGGCTTCACATGGAAAAACCTCTCGCTCAACCTCCTGTTCCAGGGCGTGGGCAAAGCTCAGGCTTTCTATGCCGCCAAATCAGTGTTGCTCAACGACAACGACGGCAACTTCAACCGTGCGGCCGACATTCTCAACGCCTGGAGCGAGACAAACAAGGGAAGCAACATTCCGCGCCTGTCGCGCACAGACAACAACGGCAACTTCACCACCCCCTCCGACTGGTATCTTGAAAGCGCATCATACCTGCGTCTGAAAAACGTTACCGTCAACTACAACTTCACCTCGCTCGTTCAGAAATGGGCTTATCTGAAGAAACGCAACTCGCAGCTAAACGTCTACTTCTCGGCCGACAACCTCTTCACCATCACCCACTACTCGGGCGTTGACCCCGAATGTGGCGGCTACGACGCAATGAAGTATCCCGTTTCGCGCGCGTTCTCAATCGGTATTAACCTAACCTATTAATCCGCCAACACTATGAGAATATATATATTAGGCGCAGTCTTGGCAGCAGCCACACTCAGCTCCTGCTCCGACTTTCTCGACGTTCAGCCCGAGGGTAACGCCACAACAACAACCTACTTCACCAACGACCAGCAGGCCATTGACGCTGTCGACAAACTCTACTCCCGCTTCCCGCAGGAAAACATGTTTGGCCGCGAACTCTTCTGGGAGCAGGGCGCTGCCAACGACATCGTCTGGGGTAAAACCCGCAGCTACCCCACGCTCGCCACGTTCAAATACACCGGCGACGAAAGCCCCGTGCGCGACGCTTTCACACAGTTCTACGCCCACATGGCCTACGCCAACTTCGTGATCAAGAGCCTTCTTGCAAAAGATGAGCGCACCGACATCGAAACCCGCTCGCTCGGCGAAGCCTACTTCGTTCGCGCTTTCATCCACTTCTGGATTGCCCACCGCTACGGCACAAACCAGCTCGGCGTCCCCTTCGTGCGTTGGGAGGACTTCGAGGGCGACTATGACAACTCCATTCCCCCGCAGAGCGCAACCGTCATGGAGGACTATCAGATGATTATCGACGACCTCGACGCCGCAATCAGCTATCTGCCCCGCTTTGAGGAGTACGGTTCCGACGACCGCGGTCGCGCCCACAAGGCTGCCGCCCTCGGCTACAAAGCCAAAACCTACGCCTACTGGGCTACATGGGACGAAAGCAAATGGACAGATTGCATCAACTGCGTAAACGAGCTCGAAAACAGCTACGGACGCGGCCTTGCCGAAAAATTCGAGCAGAACTTCTCGCCCGACTTCGCCGATTTCTGGACCAGCGAATATATTTGGACTATCCCCTCAACGGGCGGTTCTACAATGGGTGGCGTCGAGCTCCCCGGCGTCATGCTCGAAAACAAAGGCTGGGGTTACTACAACGGCTGGGGACAGATCAAACCCTCCAACGACATCTACGAAGAGATGCTCAAAGATGGTGTTGACAACCACCGCCTGCGCGAGTCAATCCTCGCCTACGGCGATGAGTTTGAATTCTTCGGCACGACCCGCTACTTCTACTCCGAGTCCGACCTCAACTCAGGCTTCCAGGTCTACAAATACCAGAAAGCCTTCGCTACGGCCGACTGTCAGGAGACCGGCCTCGTCAGCACCAACGGCGACTGGCCCACAGTTCGCATGAACTTCCCGATGATGCGCTTCGCTGAGCTTATGCTCTTCCGCGCCGAGGGCTACCTCATGCAGGGTAATGGCGGCAAAGCAGCCGAGGATATCAACCGCATCCGCGTCCGCTCTGGCCTCACCCCGCTCTCAGGCAACGCCACAATGGCCGACCTCTACCACGAGCGTCGTTGCGAGCTCGCCTTCGAGTACACCAACCATCTCTTCGACCTCAAGCGCTGGCATCGCTCGTCGAACGCCGAAATCAAGGCGCTCGCTGCTGCCGAGCTCAACGCTCGTCCGAAAGTGCGCTACTACGAGGATCGCGCCGACATCAACTCGCCATATCGCGTTGACTACTATGAAGATTATCAGGACAAGCTCCCCTATCAGGACTACATGATGACCTTCCCCTACCCCTCGCAGGAAGTTGTTAAATCCAACGGAGCCCTCAAGCAGCTCCCCGAATGGGATTAATCAGATAACCGACCCCTAACTATGGGCGGGAATCCGGTTGGATTCCCGCCCATTTTCTTATTTTCACAAGAATCTGATTTACCATGATTCACCATGATTTATCTTGATGCATCATGATTTATCATGAATTATCTTGTTGTTGCGCGATTTTTAGTAACTTTGCAGTCGTAGGGCGTCAACCAATCGCCCGCCCAATGTTCATCAACTAAGATAGACCAATCCACAGCAAACCACAAATGGATTATAGAGTAATTTTAGCGACTGCCACAGCGGTTCTTCTCGCCGCTTGCGCCTCGAAGCAACATCAACCGGTCGACCTCGCCGACCCGATGGTTGGCACAGGATTCCACGGCCACACTTTCCCCGGAGCCACAACACCCTTCGGCGCCGTTCAGCTCAGCCCCGACACCCGCGCCGGTAACTGGGATGCCGCTTCGGGCTACCATTACAGCGATTCTACGCTCGACGGCTTCTCTCACACCCACCTTAGCGGAACCGGATGCACCGACCTCGGCGACGTTTTCTTCCGTCCCACAACCGCCGACGTCGACACCTCCGGCACGCTCTATCAACCCACTCCGTTCTTTCATTCCGACGAAACGGCTCGCCCCGGCTACTATAGCGTCAAACTTCCCGAAGAACAAGTGTTTGCCGAATTCACCGCCACTCCCCACGCCGGCATCCATCGCTACACATTTCCCAAAGATAAGCCGGCAAGAATCATAGTCGATATGGACCATCGGCTGACCGACGAAACCATCCTCGAAGCGCAGCTTCAGCCCCTCGACCCGAACCTTCTTACCGGTATGCGACTGACCAACGGTTGGGTCGACAACCACCACGTTTACTTCGCCGCCGAGTTCTCTCAGCCGTTCGACATCGAGCTAGTCAACGACGGTCACGCAGCCGTCCTCACCTTCGACAACAACGGTCAACCTATCACCGCCAACGTTGCGCTCTCGGCCGTCAGCGTCGAAAACGCCATGCAGAATCTCCAAGCCGAAACCGACGGACTCGACTTCGATCAGCTCGCCGCCCGAGCCTCAGAGCTCTGGAACAACGCCCTCGGAGTAATCACCGTCGAAGGCGGCACCGACGCCCAGCAGCGCAACTTCTACTCAGCGATGTATCATTCGATGATTGCCCCCAACCTTACCTCCGACGTCAACGGCCAATTCCGCCGCAACAACGACAGCATCGCCACAGCCGACTCCAATCGCTACTCAACGCTCTCGCTCTGGGACACTTACCGCGCATGGCACCCGCTGATGACCGTCGTCAACCCGACGCTCGTCTGCGACATGATTAACTCGATGCTCGACATGTTCGATGCCACCGGCGAACTCCCCGTCTGGCCTCTCGCCTCGGGCGAAACCGGCACCATGATTGGCTACCACTCCGTTTCGGTCATCGCCGACGCCTACCTCAAAGGGTTCCACTGCTTCGACGCCGACCGCGCACTCAAAGCGATGGTGGCTTCGACCGGAACAACCCGCAAAGGCGGCGACCTCTATGCAGCCGGAGGCTACATCCCCTCCAACTCCAAGAGCGAATCGGTTAGCTGTACACTCGAATACTCCTATGACGACTGGTGCATTGCCCGCATGGCCGAGGCTATGGGCGAAACCGCCATTGCCGACGAATACTACCGCCGCGCCCTGAACTACGCCAACGTTTTCGACGGCTCCACACGATTCTTCCGCGGACGCCGCGACGACGGCAACTGGCAGTCGCCCTTCAATGTGCTCGCCGTCAGCCGTGATATGACCGAGGCCACCCCCTGGCAGTATCGTTTCGCCGCCGTCCACGACGTCAATGGCATGATTTCGCAGCACGGCAGCAAACAAGCCTTCATCGACGCTCTCGACTCGATTTTCATCGCTCCGGGCGTCCAGGGCGACCTGGTCGACATTACCGGACTCATCGGACAATACTCCCACGGCAACGAACCCAGCCACCATATCGCATATCTCTACGACTTCGTCGGCGAGCCCTGGAAAACCCAGGAGCTCACACACCGCCTGCTCGACGAAATGTATCAGCCCACTCCCGAAGGCATCTCCGGCAATGAGGATTGTGGCCAGATGTCGGCATGGTATGTCATGACCGCTCTCGGCCTCTACCCCGTGGCTCCCGGAAGCAACGAGTTTGCCCTGACGAGCCCCATCTTTGAGCGCGCGGTAATCAAACTCCCCGGCGACACCTCCCTCACAATAACCGCAAACAACCCGAAGCGCAACAAATACATCGCCGCCGTTGAGCTCAACGGTCAAGCAATCGACCGCAACTTCCTGACCTACGACGAAATAATGGGCGGCGGAACTCTCGCATTCACCCTCACCGACAAGCCCGACACCTCGCGCGCAACGTCGCCCGAAGCCGCTCCCTACTCGATGACCAAGCAGATGAGAGTCGCCACGCCGTTCATCGCTACCGACGTCTATCTCTTCACCGACAGCATCACCGTTGAAGTAGGCTGCAACACTCCCGAAGCCGTTATCCACTACACCCTCGACGGCTCGGAGCCCACAGCCGATTCGCCCGTCTACAACGGCTCGATTCGCTTCGACCGCACTCAGGATTTACGCGCCATAGCCCTCCGCAACGGCTTCCTCCCCAGCCACGAGCTGAAAGTTACCGCCACTCGCGCCGACTACCAGCCCGCGCTGAGCGTCCGCCCGACAACCAACGGCGTCAACTTCGCCTACTACGAAGGAATTTGCAACAAAACAGCCGACATCGCCAAAGGTAAGCTGATTGAACGCGGCACGCTCCCCCGCCCCGCTATCGATAAAGCCCGCATCGACGACCATTACGGATTCATCTTCGAAGGCTACATCGACGTGCCCGTCGACGGCATCTACACCTTCTACACCAGCACCGACGACGGCTCGCTGCTCGTTATCGACGGCAAAACCGTGGTGAACAACGACGGCGGCCACTCTCCTCTCACCGCCACCGGACAGATTCCTCTCCGCACCGGCGTCCACTCCTTCCGCCTCCCCTACTTCGAGGACTACGAAGGCCAGCACTTCGAATGGGGCTGGAAAATCCCCGGCTCCGGCGAATTCACCGCTATCCCCGACAATCTACTCTTTACGAAATAATCTCTAATTCATGAAAACCCTTATACTCACATCATTGGCAGCCATTGCAATGACAGCATGCTCGCAGTCTGATAAAGCTGCAAGCCCGTCGGTCTACCCCATCGACGAATCAATCAACGTAATGTCGTTCAACATACGCTACGACAACCCTGAAGACAGCATGAACAACTGGCAGTATCGTAAAGACCGTGCTGCTACAGCTATCAAGTTCTACGACGCCGACATCATCGGCACCCAGGAGGTTCTCGCCAACCAGCTCGCCGACCTCAAGGAGCGCCTTCCGGAATATACAGCCATCGGCGTCGGACGCGACGACGGCAAGGAAGATGGCGAATTCAACGCTCTCTTTTTCCGTACCAACCGCTTCGAGATGCTCGAATCGGGCACATTCTGGCTCAGCGAAACCCCCGAAGTGGCAGGCTCGCGCGGCTGGGACGGCGCTTGCAACCGTATAGCCACCTGGGCTCGCCTGAAGGACCGCGCTACCGGCAAAACACTTCTCGCGCTCAACACCCACCTCGACCACCGCGGACGCGTTGCCCGCCGCGAAGGCATCTCGCTGATGTTCGAGAAAGTCAACGAGCTCAGCCAGGGCGCACCCGTGATTGTCACCGGCGACTTCAACTCCACGCCCGAATCTGACGTTATCGCCCACGTTACCGACGTCAACGACCCCAACCACCTGACCAACTCGCGCGAAATCGCACAGGTTGTCTACGGCCCAAAATGGAGCTTCCACGATTTCGGCAGCATACCCTACGAGAGTCGCCCGCTGATCGACTACGTGTTTGTTCGCGGCAACATGAACGTTAACCGCTACGGCGTCCTCGCCGAAACCGACAGCGAGGAGTTCCTCTCCGACCATTCACCCGTTCTCGTAAACCTCACACTCAATTGATTCAATAGCCATGAAATTTACTCGTTTCGCAGCTCTGGCAATCGCTGCTTCAATCTCTCTGCCCCAAGTTTCAGCCGAAAAAGGCCGCGATAAAGAGCTCACCTACATCATGCCCGAGCCCTACGAAGTCACTGAAATAGTTTCGCCCACAGGCGACACCCCCAAAAACGTTATCCTCATGATTGGCGACGGCATGAGCCTTGCCCACATCGCTACCGCCTGGGCCGCCAACCACGGTAAACTCTTCATCGAGAATGCCCCGGTTACCGGCCTGTCGAAAACCTGGTGTCTCGACAAACTTATCACCGACTCCGGCGCCGGCGGAACAGCCCTTGCTTCGGGCAAGAAAACCAAATACCACAGCGTAGGCGTCGATGCCGACGGTAATCCCGCAAAATCGCTCATCGAATATGCCCGCGATAACGGTCTCGGCTCTGGTATCGCCGTCACTTGCCGCCTCTGGGACGCTACGCCCGGCGATTTCTGCTGCCACATCGTCGACCGCGACAACGAGGACGCCGTCATGGCCGATTATGTCAACTGCAAAGCCGACGTCGTTGTTGGTCCCGGATGGTCGAAGATGATCGGACGCAAAGACGGCCGCAATCTCTTCAACGAGCTCGAAGCCAAAGGCTATCAGATGCTCCGCTCGCTCGACGAACTCAGCGCCGTTGAAAGCGGAAAAGTGTTCTGCGTAACCGACTCGTTCGATACCCCCGTTCCCGCCGAGCGCGGCGACTATCTCGCCAAAGCTTCGCTGAAAGCCATGGATATCCTCCACAACAACAACCCCAACGGCTTCTTCATGATGATCGAGGGCTCGCAGCTCGACGACTACGGTCACTTCAACGACATCGACCTTCTCATGCAGGAAGTTCACGACTTCGACCGAACCATCGGCGCCGTGTTCGACTGGGCTGCCAAGAATGGCGAGACTCTCGTAGTTGTCACTGCCGACCATGAAACCGGCGGTCTCACCCTCGTCGACGGCGACAAAGAGGAAGGACGCGTTGTCTGCAAGTTCTCCACCGGCGGACATAGCGGTACGATGGTGCCCGTCTACGCCTTCGGACCCGGCTCACAAAACTTCACCGGCATCTACGAAAACGCCGACGTTGCCAACAAAATCAAGCAACTTCTCAACCTCGAATAAATCCAAGAATGCATAAAACGATAGTAATCGCTGCAATGGCAGCGGCGTCGATTCTGATGCCCGCTGCCATTGCAGCACAATCGTGCGGCAACGACGTCAAATACAAAATCCCCTACAAAAACACCTACGTCAAGGAGCCGCTGACCGCCGAGAACGTCTTCCGCGTGATGAAGCCCGATTCAATTGCTATCGGCTCGTTTGCTGAAGCGCGCGAGATTCTCCCCAACCCGATTTGGGACGGCCACAAAAACGAAATCGACATGTACTGGCGCGCCTGGGAAATTGCCGTCAAAAACGTGCGTCATCCCGAAGCCGGCTCCGGATTCGTCGCTACATACATCGACCCCGCCTATAACGGCAACATATTCATGTGGGACACCTCGTTCATACTCATGTTTGCCAAATACGGCGCTCGATTCTTCCCCTTCCAGCGCACGCTCGACAATTTCTACGCCAAGCAGCACCCCGACGGTTTCATTTGCCGCGAAATCAAAGCCGACGGCGCCGATTGCTTCGAACGCTACGACCCTACCAGCACCGGACCCAACCTCATCCCATGGTGCGAGATGGTCTACTACCACCAATTCGGCGACCTCGAACGCCTCCACAAGATTTTCCCCGTGCTCTGCGGCTACTACAATTGGCTTAAGCTGAACCACACGTGGCAGAACGGCACCTACTGGTCGAGCGGCTGGGGTACGGGAATGGACAATATGCCCCGCGTGCCCGCCGACAGCAACCAGATTTTCAGCCACGGCCACATGACATGGCTCGACACTAACCTCCAGCAGTTCATGACTGCCAACCAGCTGCTCGAAATGGGTTTCTTCATTGAGCGGTGGCAAGAGATTGAGGACTATGAGGAGGAAGCCAAATTCCTTCAGGATTATATCTCCAAAAACCTCTGGAACGACTCGACAAACTTCCTCCACGACCAGTATGCCGACGGCTCGCTCTGCCCCACCAAAGGCATCGGCGCTTTCTGGGCTCTACAGAACCCCGGACTACTCTCTAAGGAGCAGACCGACAAACTCGTCGCCCACCTGACCGACACCACCGAGTTTCTACGCCCCGGCGTAATTCCCTCGCTCTCGGCCGACCACCCGAAATATAAGGCCAACGGGCGCTACTGGCAGGGAGGCGTATGGCCCGGAACAAACTACATGGTGCTCTCCGGATTGGCCAAAAACGGCTATCGCGACCTGACTTTCGACCTCGCCACGCGCCACTACAACCAGGTGCTCGACGTGTTCAACTCAACCGGAACGTTCTGGGAATATTATGCTCCCGAATCGGCCAATCCCGGCTTCATGGCCCGCAAAGATTTCGTGGGCTGGGCCGGTCTGCCGCCAATTGCCGAGCTGATTGAGTTCATCTTCGGAATCCGCGGCGATTTTGTCGAAAACGAAATCGTCTGGGACATGAATCTCACCGACCGCCACGGCATCGAGCGCTATCCGTTCGGTCCCGACGGCTCTATCACCCTGATTGCCGACAAGCGCAAATCAACCGCCGAAGAGCCCAAGGTTACCGTCGATACCAACCAACCCTTCCGCCTGAAAATTATCTACGGCGACTCTAAAGAGAAAATCGTCGACGTCGCCGCCGGCAATAACAAATACTAAACATGAAATTACATAAACTCATTCCGACATCGCTGTTGGTCATCGTCGCACTGATGACTCCCGTCAGCGGCTGCAAACAAGCAGCTCAAGAGTCGCCCGCGGCCTATACGCCCGGCGCCCGTCCGGCGCCCGATCAGCGCAACTTCACCTCGACCGCCGTCGAGAAGAAAATCGCCGAGGTCGCCGCTATGATTGCCGACCAAAAGCTGCGCACAATGTTCGAAATCTGCTTCCCCAACACGCTCGACACTACCGTGAAATACAAAGAGGTCGACGGCAAACCCGACACGTTCGTAATCACCGGCGACATCAACGCCATGTGGCTGCGCGACTCCTCCGCCCAGGTTTGGCCTTATCTCCAGCTCATCAACGACGACGAAGCTCTGCAGCGTATGATTGCCGGACTGATTTCGCGCCAAGCCGACTGCATTTTGATCGACCCCTACGCCAACGCGTTCAACGACGGTCCCAAAGGCAGCTACTGGGAAACCGACATAACTCAGCCTATGGCCAAGGAGCTCCACGAGCGCAAGTATGAGCTCGACTCACTATGCTACCCCATTCGCCTTGCCTACCGCTATTGGCAGCTCACCGGCGACACCTCGGTTTTCGACGAGAAATGGCAGCGCGCCATGGAGCTCGCCGTAGCAACAATGCGCAAACAGCAGCGCAAGGACGGGCTCGGCGACTACAGCTTCTATCGCGACTGTGACCGCCCGACCGACTCGCAAATCAACCTCGGCTGGGGCGCTCCGACAAAACCGACCGGAATGATATTCTCGGCGTTCCGTCCCTCCGACGACGCCACGCAGTATGGCTTCCTCGTGCCCTCAAACATGATGGCCGTCGTTGTGCTCCGCCAGCTCACCGAAATTGAGCGCGAAGTCTACGACAACACAGAGTTTGCCGACGAATGCCTCGCGCTGGCCGACGAGGTCGACAACGGCATCCAACAGTATGCCGTCGTCGACCATCCTACGCGCGGCAAAATCTATGCTTTTGAGGTCGACGGCTACGGCAACCACACGTTCATGGACGACGCCAACGTTCCCAGCCTCCTCTCAGCCCCCTACATGGGCTATTGCGAGCCGACCGACTCTACCTATCTCCGCACCCGCGGACTGGTTTGGAGCGACGACAACCCCTACTTCTTCAGCGGCGACGCAGGCGAAGGCATCGGCGGACCCCACGTAGGGCTCAACTACCCCTGGCCGATGAGCATCATCATGCGCGGATTGACGTCGACCGATCCCGAGGAGATTCGCGAGTGCCTCCGCATGCTCCGCGACACCGACGGCGGAACCAACATGATGCACGAAGCTTTCAACGCCAACGACGCCTCGCGCTACACCCGCGATTGGTTTGCATGGGCCAACACTCTGTTTGGCGAACTCGTTGTCCGCACCGCTGCCGAGCATCCCGAAGTTCTCTCATCACCCCTTGATTAAGCAATGAAAATCTCTGCTATATTAACAGCCATAGCCCTCGCGGCTATGGCTGTTGCAGGTTGTAACGACACTGCCCACAACGCCCGCCAACCCGAACTCCGATTCGCCGACGGCAAGTTCAAAATCCTGCAGCTTACCGACCTCCACTGGAAAGAAGATGCCGCTAACTGCGACACAACCGAGGCGACAATCCGCGCCGTAGTCGAAGCCGAACGTCCCGGGCTGATTATGCTCACCGGCGACGTCGTAACCTACGAACCGGCCACCGACGGTTGGAACCATATCGTCGACATCCTCTACTCGCTCCAAGTGCCGTTCACCGTCAACCTCGGCAACCACGACGCCGAGTACCTCAGCCGCGACTCAATCTTCAACCTCGTCATGAAGTCGCCCTACTACGTTGGCGACAAAGGCCCGACTACGCTCCACGGGCTCGGCAACACCGCCCTGCCTATCCTCGGAGCCGACGGCACTGTGGCTGCCGTTGTCTACTCGCTCGACTCGGGCGACGATGCGCCCGACCCCACGCTCGGAAAATACGACTGGATTCGGTTTAACCAAATCAAATGGTATCGCAACGCCTCCGACCGCTTCGCTGCAGCCAACGATGGCGAGCCCCTACCCTCCATCATGTTCTTCCATATCCCCATCCCCGAATATGGCGCTCTTATGGGCGACGAGAATACCTTCGGCTGCGCCAAAGAGGGCGCCGGAGCGCCGTCGGCCATCAACTCCGGACTGTTCGCCTCGCTCATCGAGCAGGGCGATGTTATGGGCGTATTCACCGGTCACGACCATGAGAACGACTACGTAGGGCTCACGCGCGGAATAGCTCTCGGATTCGGTCGATGCACCGGCACGCAAGCCTACGGCGACGCCGTCCGCGGCGGACGTATCATCGAACTCTACGAGGGCGAGCACCGATTCGACACGCACATCGTCACCCCCGAAGGCGTTGAACCCGCATGGCACTACCCCTCGGCGCTCAACGACGTCCAGGCCGACACGATGACCTATCACCCCGCCATCGAGCATGCCGACACTACCCGAGGCGTAGCCTTCAACTACTACGAAGGACGAATCAAACACACCTCGCAAATAGCCGATGCGATGTTCCGCTCATCGGGCGTACTCCCCAACTTCGACATCACCGGAGCCCCGGCCGACGACCATTTCGCCTACCGCTTCCGCTCCGTCATCCGCATTCCTGAGCGAGGAGTCTACCGATTCCACACCTACTCCGACGACGGCTCCGTGGTGCGCATCGACGGCCGCACGATTGTCGACAACGACGGCGGACACAGCACCCGCTATCGCGAAGGACTCGTAGCCCTCGAGCCCGGGTTCCACAGCCTCGACGTCGACTACTTCGAGGACTACATGGGCCAGGAGCTCAACGTCGGCATCACCTCCCTCGCCATTCCAACCACCCTCATCCCCGACTCCCTCCTATACCTCCCTCGTCAATAGCCTTCCCTCCTCTACTTCCCCCGGCAATAACCTCTCATCCCCCCCCAAATTTTCCGACTCCAACCTCAAATGGGGCGTTTCGCAAGGAACGCCCCTTTCTTATGTCGTAACTTTGCCCGTGGAAACCGAACCACAGAGGTGGAAACGTCGGTTGGTAGGATGGCCCGAGATTGTTCACCCCAGGGCGAAGACAAGTGAAAACCGAATATGATTATCCGCAACCGCCCGACACACCCTGATTGTAAATACGATGCTTAAA
>CAYNSG010000022.1:4140-17583 GCA_964399885.1 uncultured Bacteroides sp. | reverse complement strand
AAGCATCGTATTTACAATCAGGGTGTGTCGGGCGGTTGCGGATAATCATTAAAATATATGACTATCTGATTGGAAATGTGCGGAAAAGGAGAGGCAGCGGATTTTTGGGGAGATTTCGAGGTTTTTTTGTATTTTTGCAGCATGCAAAATCAGGATCTTACAGAAGAGATACAGCAAGCTAAGAACCGCTTCGGGATTGTCGGCACAGCGCCGGCTCTAATCTCGGCTATCGGACGAGCTATTCAGGTGGCTCCCATTGACTTATCGGTTCTTATTACGGGCGAGAGCGGTACGGGAAAGGAGTTCTTCCCCAAGATTATCCATGCGTTCTCGCCTCGGAAACATGCGAAATATATTGCCGTCAACTGTGGTGCCATTCCTGAAGGAACGATTGATTCGGAGCTTTTCGGGCATGAAAAAGGTGCGTTCACGGGGGCTGTAGGCGCTCGAAAGGGATATTTCGAAGAGGCCGACGGCGGCACGATTTTTCTCGATGAGGTTGCTGAGCTTCCTCTGACAACCCAGGCGCGACTGTTGCGCGTTCTCGAAAGCGGCGAGTTTATCAAGGTGGGTTCGTCGACGGTTCAGAAAACCGACATCCGCGTCGTTGCGGCGACGAATGTCGATATGCTTAAAGCTGTCGAGGAAGGGCGTTTCCGCGAGGATTTGTACTACCGCCTGTCGACGGTCAACATCCTGATTCCGCCGCTGCGCGACCGTGGCAACGACATCGTTCTGCTCGCGCGAAAATTTGCTGCCGATTTTGCCGAGCGCTACCATCGCCCGGCAATCACGCTCGACGACTCGGCACGCAGCCTGTTGATGCGCTATCGCTGGCCAGGCAATGTGCGCCAGCTAAAGAACGTCGTCGAGCAGATCTCGCTGTTCGATGCCGGCCAGACCATCAGTTCAACGCAGCTCGAGGGATATCTGCCGGCGGCTGCCACGGTTTATTCTCCGACGGTCACAGCGCCCGCCAACCACTCCTACGAGGCCGAGCGCGAGATTCTTTTCAACATGATTTTCAGGATGCAGAAGGAAATTGACCGCCTTCGCGACCGCGTCGAAACCCCTCAGCAGGGCATCCACAGCGATATCAGCACTATCGACGCAACTCCGGTTGAATTCCCGAAAACTTTGGTGAAATATGCGCCGTCCCACGATTTCTCAGCCCAATTTGAGGATATTTCAGACACTCCCGTTGAAGGAACCGAAGCAGCGGCCGGCGGTCAGCCGATGACCCTCGAAGACACTGAGCGCGAAACTATTCGCCGCGCCCTCGAAGCCAATTCCGGACGCCGAAAAGATGCCGCCAAGCAGCTGAACATCTCGGAGCGCACGCTCTACCGCAAGATTAAAGAGTATGGACTCGAATAATAATGCCTAAATATACCATAATGAAAAACTTACTACGTTTCGTTGCCGTTGCGGCAGTAGCAGTCACCGCGATTGTCGGTCGCACGGGCAATAAAGTCGGAGAGCAAGAGCCGACGTTCGTCACCGTTCGCAACGGCGAGTTTTATATCGGCGATTCGCTCTATCGCTATGTGGGCGCCAACTTCTGGTATGGCGGCCTGCTCGGCGCCGAGAAATATGGCGACCGCGAGCGTCTGGGCCGCGAGCTTGACCTGCTGAAAAGCCTCGGAATCACCAACCTGCGCGTGCTCGTTGGCGGCGACGGCGATGAGGGCGTTGAATCGCATATTGAGCCGGTGCTGCAGACAGCCCCGGGCGTCTACAACGACACCCTTCTCGAAGGACTCGACTATTTCCTCGCCGAAATGGAGAAACGCGACATGAAAGCCGTGCTTTATCTCAACAATTCCTGGGAATGGAGCGGCGGCTATAGCACATATCTCGAATGGACGGGCCACGGAAAAGCTCCGCTGCCCAAGGACGGCTACCGCGAATTCGTCGACTACGTCAGCCAGTTTGTGCTCTCGGATTCGGCCAAACAGTTGGCACTCAATCACGTTCGGAATATCGTGAGCCGCACGAACAGCGTCACCGGCAAACCTTACACGGAGTCGCCCGCCATCATGTCGTGGCAGATCGCCAACGAGCCCCGCGCTTTCAGCCGCGAAGGTAAGCGTGCGCTCGCCGACTGGCTCCGCACAACCGCCCAAACCATCAAAGAGATCGACACGAACCACCTCGTCAGCACCGGTAGCGAAGGCGTCTACGGTTGTGAGGTCGACATGAATCTCTGGGCTGAAATCCACAACTACCCTGAAATCGACTATGCAAATATCCACATCTGGCCCTACAACTGGAACTGGATTGGTCGCGACAGTCTCGGACTCGGCGTCACGCAGGATGTCGATACGGCTTGCGTCTACACCGCACGCTACATCGACCGCCACTACGAAAAGCTCGGCGGCGTGAAACCTATCGTGCTCGAAGAGTTCGGTTATCCGCGCGACTCGATGGCAATTGCTCCCGGCTCGCCGACAACAGGTCGCGACAAATACTATGAATACGTGTTCTCAATCATCCGCGATTCGGGCAAAATCAACGGCTCGAATTTCTGGGGCTGGGGAGGATATGCCGAGCCCGCCCACCGCACATGGCAGCTTGGCGACGACTATTCGGGCGACCCCGCTCAGGAAGATCAGGGGCTGAACTCTGTGTTTGCTGTCGATAGCACAACCATCGACGTTATCCGCCGAATGACTCAATCACTTCAAAATCTGCAGAAATGAAACAACTGATATATGCAGCAACAGCTGCCGCAGTAATAGCCACAGCAGCCTGCTCGACGACTAAAGAGGAGAACAGCGAAGCCGCGCCGACAGCCGCTGAAACCCTTCGCGCCCGGTTGGACAGCGTCGTAGCCCAAGGTTTGGTTATGTTCGGTCATGACGACGACCCGGTTTACGGCCATACCTGGGTGGGCGATTCGGGTCGCTCCGACGTTCTGGAAACCGCCGGCGATTATCCTGCAATAATGAACTGGGACCTCGGCGGAATTGAGAACGCTTCCGACGTGAACCTCGACAGCGTCAGCTTTGAGCGGATGCGTGCCGAAGCGATAGCCCAGGATGCTCGCGGCGGCGTCAATGCCTTCAGCTGGCACTCGGTAAACCCCGTCGACGGTCAAGACTCATGGCAGTGTAGCGACACCACCATCGTCGCCCAAATCCTGACCGATTCGGTTGTCGGAGCCCGCTTTGAAGAGCAGGTGCAGCGCGCCGCCCGGTTTATCAACTCGCTTACCGACAGCGCCGGAAATAAAATAGGCGTTGTTTTCCGTCCGTGGCATGAGCACACCGGCGCATGGTTCTGGTGGGGCGAAAAGCAGTGCACCCCCGAGCAATATAAAGCCCTATGGCATAAAACCCGCGAGATATTCGACGCTGAAGGGGTCGACAACGTCCTCTGGGCATATTCGCCCGACCGCGTCGTTTCGCTCGAGCAGTATATGGAGCGTTACCCCGGCGATGAATATGTCGACATCATGGGCGCCGACGTCTATGCCTACGGAGCAGAGAAAGGCGTAGAGCAATATAATAAGGCGGTCGACGCCACTCTCGGCGCTGCCACCGAAGCTGCCCGCGAGCATGGTAAACTTGTGGCATTCACCGAGACAGGACTCGAGGGCGTCACGATGGACACGTGGTGGACCGACGTTCTGCTGCCCGCCATTGCCCGCCATCCGGTTGCCTACGTGGTTGTTTGGCGCAACGCTCACGACAAACCCGGCCACTTCTTCGGTCCCTGGCCCGGCCACTCGTCGGCCGAGTCGTTCCGTGGTTTCTACGCCGACCCCCGCACGGTTTTTGCGCGCGAAATGAACAAAATCCGCTAAGACAGACTCTTATCTACATACGGGCTTACCGTATGTAACTCGATAAATTTGCTTAACAATGACTGAAACGGTTTATACCCGACGCCGTCGCTTTATAGAAGAGCGCTACGAACGTCACATCGCTCTCCCCAACCATCCCATAGAAGGGAATGGAATATTTGAACGCTACGCGAATCCGATAATCACAGCTGAAAGCGTGCCGCCTACGTGGCGATACGACTACAACCCCGCGACTAATCCCTACTTCATGGAGCGGATTGGAGTCAACGCTACGCTCAATTCCGGAGCAATCAAATGGAATGGGAAATATGTCCTGATGGTCAGAGTCGAAGGTATGGACCGCAAGTCGTATTTCGCTCTCGCGGAGTCGGACAACGGCATCGACAACTTCCGGTTCGTAGGCCGACCGATCACGATGCCCGACACCGACGTGCCCGGCACTAACGTCTACGATATGCGCCTTACTCAGCATGAGGACGGCTGGATCTACGGACTATTCTGCGTTGAACGCCACGATGATACGTGTCCCGGCGACCTCTCGGCAGCAACAGCCGCCTGCGGAATTGCCCGCACGAAGAATCTTGTTGATTGGGAGCGACTTCCCGACCTCGTCAGCCGTTCGCAGCAGCGCAATGTTGTGCTCCACCCGGAGTTTTACGATGGCAAATATGCGCTCTACACGCGTCCGCAGGATGGTTTTATCGACACCGGCTCGGGCGGCGGTATCGGCTGGGCGCTTGTCGACGACATCACCCACGCCGTCATCACCGAGGAGACCATCATAGACCCCCGCTACTACCACACCATCAAAGAGGTTAAGAATGGCGAGGGCCCACACCCGATTAAAACTTCGCGCGGTTGGCTCCATCTCGCCCACGGCGTAAGAGCCTGTGCATCGGGATTGCGCTATGTGCTTTATCTCTACATGACCGCCCTCGACGAACCCTGGCGCGAAATAGCCACCCCCGGCGGGTATTTCATGGCGCCGGTCGGTGAGGAGTATGTAGGCGACGTGATGAACGTGCTGTTCTCCAACGGCTGGTTAGCCGAGCCCGACGGAAGTGTGTTTATCTACTACGCCTCGTCCGACACCCGCATGCACGTAGCAACCTCGACAATCGACCGATTGGTCGACTACTGTTTCAATACGCCAGTCGACGGCCTCTTCACCGGCGAATCGGTCAAGGCAATCAACCGGCTGATTGATCGCAACGAAGAGTATCTGACCAATCCCGGATAATCCCCTCGATTTCCCCACCTTAAATCATATCATGAAATCATATCAATGGCAAAACTATCAGAGAAAATAGGTTATGGCTTCGGCGACATGGCGTCGTCGATGTTCTGGAAGGTGTTCAGCTACTATCTTCCGTTCTTTTATTCCAATGTGTTCGGGCTCTCGCTGGTCGATGCGGGAGTGTTGGTGCTCGTCACACGAATTTGGGATGCAGTGTCCGACCCGATGATGGGAGTTGTGGCCGACCGCACTCGCACTCGTTGGGGTAAATACCGCCCCTATCTTCTCTGGGTAGCCGCGCCATTTTCGATATGCGGAATCCTGCTGTTCACAACTCCCGACTGGAGCTATGCGGGCAAGCTTATCTGGGCGTATGTGACGTATATACTGATGATGTCGGTCTATACGGGCATCAACGTCCCCTACGGCGCTATGCTCGGCGTGATGAGCGATAATCCGAAGGAGAAGACGGTGTTCTCGTCGTTCAGAATGTTCTTTGCCTACGGCGGCTCGTTTATCGCCCTGGCTGCTTGGGAACCGCTCTGCTCGATGTTTGAAAGCAGCTTCGGTTTCTCGATGCAAAGCAGCTGGCAGGCAGCAATGGTTGTCATCGCCGCCGCATGCTTCGTACTGTTCCTGCTCTGCTTCAAACTTACCCGCGAGAAACTGCGCACTGAATCGAGCGTAAGCATCGGCTCCGACTTCAAGGCGTTGCTGTCCAACCGCCCCTGGTGGTTGCTTATCGGCGCGGCTCTCTGCTTCAACCTATTCTGCACAGTTCGCGGCGCTACCGTAGCCTACTTCTTTGCCGACATTATCGGCTATGACGCCCACATCGTCCTCTTCTCTGTTGCTCTGCTTTTCTACAGCGGATTGTTCCTAAGCGTAGGCGAGGTTGCCAATATGGTCGGCGTAGCGCTGACTGTGCCCGTTGCCGCTGCCATCGGCAAGAAAACAACCTTCATCATGGTCAACGCACTGTTGATTGTGCTGAGCGTGGCGTTTTTCTTCGTGCCGATAACGCCGTCGGGCTACTGGTTGATGTTGCTACTTCAGATAGGAATCTCGATGCTGACGGGCATTATGTCGCCCCTAGTTTGGTCGATGTATGCCGACGTCAGCGACTATGCCGAGTTGCGCTACCACACTGCGTCGACCGGATTGATTTTCAGCTCGTCGTCGATGGCTCAGAAATTTGGTGGTGCTATTGGCGGCGCGGCAGTTCTCTGGCTTCTCGACGCTTGCGGCTACGTAGCTCGCACGGCCGAGCAAGCCGGCGAGGTGATTCCGCAGACCTCCGGCGCGCTCAACGCCCTATGGATGCTGATGACGTTTATACCCGCCGGAGTGGCTCTGCTCGCTATAGTTGTTGTCTGGTTCTATCCGCTGACAACTGCTCGCGTCGACAGCATTGTAGCCGAACTGAAGAAACTGCGCATGCCCGAAGCTGAGGGCACCCAACGCGATGAAATGACCGATTACGCTAATACCAACTCATGAAAATTCAACAACCCTACGAACTGCGCGAGGAATTTCGCGATGTGCTGACAAATAACATCCTGCCATACTGGATGAAGTTGATGACCGACCCCCACGAGGGTTACTACGGACGTCGCGACGGCTGCGACAAGCTGCATCCCGAAGCCGAGCACGGAGTGATTCTCAACGCCCGCATTCTCTGGACGTTCTCGGCCGCCTATATGGCGCTCGGTTGCAAAGAGTATCTTGAGGCCGCACGCCGCAGCTTCGAGTATATCGAGAATCGATTCATCGACCGCAATTATGGCGGAGTGTTCTGGTCGCTTAACCCCGACAACACGCCTGCCGACACGAAGAAACAGACCTATGCATTGGCTTTCACGTTGTTCGGACTGGCTGAATACTATCGCGCATCGGGCGACGCCGACGCTTTAGGACTCGCCATCGAGATTTTCGGCACGATGGAAAGCCACTGTCACGACCATGCCCACGGCGGATATGTAGAGGCTATGACCCGCGACTGGAAGCCTATCGACGATATGCGTCTGAGCAACAAGGATTGGAACGCAGCAAAGACGATGAACACCCATCTCCACGTTCTCGAAGCTTACACCGCTCTCCATCGCGCCGCTCCCTACGGCGAATTGCGCACAGTAATCCGCGAACTTATTGATCTGTTCCTGACCAAGATAATCAATTCCGCCAACCATCATCAGGGACTCTTTTTCACCAACGACTGGAAGCGTCTCGACAACGAAATCTCCTATGGCCACGACATCGAGGCATCGTGGCTCCTGCTCGAAGCCGCACGCGAAATTGAGCACGACCAGCCCGACGGATTCTACGACGATGTTCTCGCCGCCACGCGCCATTTGGCTCTCGCCGCCCTCGAAGGCTATTGCACCGACGGCTCGATGATCTACGAGCGCCACGGCAACGGACACTACGACGACGAGAAACATTGGTGGGTGCAGGCTGAGACGGTCGTTGGCCTTCTCTGGATGGCTAAATACCACGATAACAACTGGAAGTCGCTGCCCGAGCATCCTGCCGACCTCGCTATGAAAACTTGGCGCTACATTGCCGACAATCTGGTCGACAACTATATGGGCGAATGGTATTGGAGCCGCATGCCCGACGGGTCTATCAATCGCCACGATGACAAGGCCGGCTTCTGGAAATGCCCCTACCATAACTCGCGGATGTGTCTGCAAGCTATGGAGATTCTCACTCGTCAGGCGTAAATCATCAGAGGGGGAACTTGAACTCCCGAAGCTTCTTAATCAGCTCTTTTTCACGGCCTCCGCATAGTCGATTGCAGAGGTCGTGGAAGCGGGCTGAATGGTTGTGCTCAACGGTGTGCGACAGTTCGTGGAGAACAATGTAGTCGCGAAGCTCTTGCGGCATGAAAACCAATCGCGACGAAAGGATGATGCGGTTGTGGGCGTCGCAGGTGCCGAGGGTGCGCGCCCCGCGTCCGATTTTCCATTCCGTAACCGTCAGCCCAACTTGGGCGGCAATCTCTTTGGCACGCGGCAGCAACAGTCGCGGCGCCAGCGCATGGGCGGAGTTTGAGATAACGCGCTTAATCGCGCGGCTGCCGCCGGGTGATGTAGGGTCAACCGCCGGCCCGACGCAGACTTCCGTAACCGGCAGATTCGGATAGGCCATGACTTTACCCGTAGGGACGGTTTCGCTGTTAACAATGCGAAACTCTACGCCGGTGCAAACCAACGACGTGCCCGGCAGTAACTTACATTCAGGGCGTAGCCGGAGAATTTGGTCGCTGTAGTCGTCGAGAAATCTGCGGATTTCCGCCTCGGACAGCAGTCGGTTTATTTGGTAATGAACGTGGTCGTCTTTCCAGAAAGCGCGCGGCCGGGCAACGCGACGGTCAATGATGACATAGACAACGCCGAGACGGTCGTGGTGGAGAATGCCGCGGTTGCTCATTTTCCGGCAGCCCCCCAAAGCAGTTTGTTGCGCAGAGTGTCGATAAACGTGTGGCGGCGTAGGCGAACGACGTTCGTCAGATGCGGGGCGCGGTCGATAGTCAGCTGAGCGCCGTTGGAAATCGCCCACGAGCGGCCGTCGATCGACAGCGAGATGGTTGTAGAGCGCGAAGTGACAGTCAGGTCGATGCGCGTGTCGGCGCTGACAACGAGCGGACGCATTGTCAACGAGTGGGGAGCCACGGGCGTGATTATCCAGTTGGCTACGTCGGGCGCCAGAATCGGGCCGCCGGCCGAGAGATTGTAGGCTGTGCTGCCGGTGGGAGTAGAGATTATAAGCCCGTCGCCTTTATACGTGCCGAGACATTCGCCGTTGAGGCGTGCTTCAACGGAGATCATCGAGGCAGTTTCCTGGCGCATGACCGTCACCTCGTTGAGAGCGTAGGGGCGCGGGGGGAGGCGCAGGCTGTCGGAAGCGACGTTGAGCATCGCGCGGGGTTCAACTATGTAGCGCCCGGCCGCAATATCGTCGATGATTTCGTCGACTTCAGAGAGCGGGGCAGCGGAGAGGTAGCCTAAATGTCCGGCGTTGATGCCCATAATGGGGATTCCGGTGGGCGAGACGCTGTTGGCGGTGTGGAGAAACGTTCCGTCGCCGCCGATGCTCAGAACGAGGTCGGCCTCGATTGTGGGCGATGTCGTCAAGACGTCCGATACGCAGACAATCGGGTCGTTCCCGAGAATGCCGAGCAGATAAGAGCGGTAGCTCTGTTCGAACGAGAGGCGTGCGCCGATTTCGTTAGTGAGCCCGGAGAACAAGCGGCGAAGCAGGTCGGTGTAAGCCGACTGATATGAGTTGCCGAAAATAGCTATACGTTTCATTGTCCGGCGTTTATATGAGCAAACAATTCGCCTATACGGTCGCTGAGCGTGGGGTCGATTTGGGCGAGGGTGAAACCGTGGAAGTCGACGACGTCGATGCCATAGCGCTCAAGCGAGCGGGCAACAGCCGCCGGATTGCGGTGGTTGACGCGCAACTCCACGATGATTTCTCCGCGGGGGGTCACGCTGTCAGTAACATTCAGATTCAGCAACTGAGCTTCGGCATCCTCAACAGCCCGCGCTATGCGCGACGCCGAGTAGTCGGCGCGGTAGCAGGCCACCGACAGCACCGACGATTCCTCGACGGGCGGGAAAAGACGCTCGGGAGCGGTTTGAGTGGCAAGGGGTAAACTGTTGATTTCCGGAGTGTTGTACATTATGTTGTTATCTTTGGGGGTCAAATTTTTAATTTCTGAGTTATTCTGACTATTTTTGTACTCGATTTCGTGATGCAAATTTACGAAAACATCTATATAATAGCAACACCTCAGCCGACTGTAAGTTCTCGCAACGCCCGAGTTGTTGCCCGATTATAACCAGACAGAATGACCAATCTTAGCGTAAATATCAACAAAGTAGCAACGCTGCGCAACGCCCGCGGCGAGAATGTGCCCGACGTTGTTAAATTCGCCATTGACTGCGAACGTTTCGGAGCCAACGGCATCACAGTTCATCCGCGTCCCGACGAACGCCACATCCGCCGCGACGACGTCTACAAACTGCGCCCGGCAGTGAAAACCGAGTTCAACATCGAGGGCTATCCCACGCCCGAGTTCATGAAGCTCGTGCTTCAGGTTAAACCCGAGCAGGTTACGCTCGTTCCCGACGCTCCCGACGCCATCACATCGAGTGCCGGTTGGGACGTAGCCGTCAATATGGAATTCCTCACGGAAATCGTTGAGAAACTTCGCGATGCGGGCATCCGCTCGTCGATTTTCGTTGGCACTGACACCGAGAATATCCGCATGGCCGCAAAAGCCGGAGCCGACCGCGTTGAGCTCTACACGAAGCCCTACGCCGACCTGTTCCCCAAGGATCCCGAAGCAGCCGTTGCGCCCTTCGTTGAAGCGAGCGCAGCAGCCCATGCCTGCGGACTGGGAGTCAATGCCGGTCACGACCTGAATCTCGCCAACCTCGGATTCTTCGCAAGCAAACTGCCGTTTCTCAACGAGGTTTCTATCGGCCATGCGCTCATTTCCGACGCCCTCTATCTCGGCATCGAAGAGACAATCAAGGAGTATAAGAGGGTGTTTAATAACTAATGTTAACGCCAGGGCGGTCAGTCTTTGAGTGATTTTGTCGTTTCTATGAGGGAGTGTGCCCGTTGGCACATGACCGAAGAGAAACGGCAAAAGCGCCAAAGAATGACCGAGGCGATAGAAATTTAATAATTCTTTAATTTTATTCATTTTATCGAATATATGAAACATCTTGGTTTAAGATATAATAATACAAAACCAATCACATATTTTGGGCATCTTTGCCGTTGTGTCTCAGTCGTGTACATCCAGTACACTCCTTCAACACAGCGACAAATCTGCGCCAAAATATGTGACCCTGACGTTAACATTAGTTATTAAACACCCTCTAAAAAAGCCCTTGCCGGCTGACGAACCAACCAAGCCCAATCATTATGATTCCAGCAATGATACAATCAGAAACCATAGCCGCGGTAGTCGACACGCTGTCGGCCTCAGCCGTCGCCACACCGCTTCCTGAAGCTGCCGCCCAAGCTCCCGTCGAAGAGCTCTCAATCTGGCAACTCTGCCTTGAGGGCGGATTTATCATGATTCCGCTCGCGCTGCTGGCTTTAATCTCAATCTACATCTTCATTGAGCGCGCAATCGTGATTCGTCGCGCCGCTCAGGAGGACACGACGTTCATGCAGCGCATCAAAGATTATATCCACGAGGGTGAGCTTGAATCGGCGTTCAATCTATGTCGGAAAACCGACACACCCTACGGTCGACTGATAGCCAAAGGAATCACGCGCATCGGACGCCCGATGAACGACGTGCTCGTGGCGATTGAAAACACCGGTAACATCGAGATTGCCAATCTCGGCAAAGGGTTGCCTTGGCTGGCAACTACCGCCGCCGGCGCTCCGATGCTCGGCTTCCTCGGAACCGTTGTCGGCATGGTCCAGGCGTTCTATAACCTTGCCGCTGCCGGCTCGTCGGCCAATATCGACGTGCTCGCCGGAGGTATTTATGAGGCGCTCGTGACAACCGTAGCCGGCTTGATTGTCGGCATTATCGCCCTATTTGCCTACAACTATCTAGTGGCTCGCATCAACGGCGTGATGAACCGCATGGAGGGCAAGACGATGGAGTTCATGGACCTGCTGAACGAACCCGTAAAACCCTGACTATGGCTCTGAAACGCCAATACGACATGACGTCGCTTTTCTCGATGGCCTCGATGACCGACGTTATTTTCCTGTTGCTCATATTTTTTATGGTGACATCGACTTTCGTGTTCCCTACGGCGCTCGAAATCAATCTGCCTCAAAGCTCCGAACAGACGGTGCTGAAGCCCTCGACGCGCGTCTATGTCGACCGCGACCAGACGCTCTATGTATCGTTTGCCGACCAAGAGCCCCAGGCCGTCGACGCGGAGCAATTGCTCGGCTTCTTGCAGCTCGCACAGTCGCAGCAGCCCGACGGCGTCATTGCCGTCTACGCCGATGCTGAGGTTACTTACGGCAAGATTGTTGAAGTTCTCGACCTCGGAGCACGCAACAACCTCAAAATGGTATTGGCAACTAAACCCGCACCGACATCAGCGCTTCCGAAAAAATGAACAACGATAAAGATCGACGCGCCCGGCTGATAGCTTTGTTCGCTACACTTCTTGTGGCGCAGTTGGTCGTGGGGGTTCTGATGTCGATCTATCTGAAATACACCGGCGACGAGCCGCGCGTATGGCCGCCGGAGGATACGTCGGAACTACTCCTCGACGGCGAGTATGTCATGACCGGCGATATCCCGCAGCCCGAGCGCACCGATGACACCCCTGCCGAACAGTCGGCGCAGGAGGCAGCTCCGGAAACCGAAGATTTGCACGACACCGGAGCTGCGGCCGAGGAGCCCGCTCCGGTCGTGAGCTCCAAGCAGGAATCGCCCGTGAAAGTCCGCGAGAAGGCGAAGCCTGAGAAAACCGGACCAACGGCCGAGGAGCTGGCGCGCATCGAGCAGGAGAAGCGTCAGAAAGAGGCCGCCGAGAAAATCAATAAGCGTGTGAGCTTCGGCGGGTCAGACAAAGGTAAGGCCGATGCGGGTAAAAGCGGCTCACCTAACGGCAACTCTAACTCCGGCGCGCTCTCAGGCATGCCCGGCACTAACCTTAAAGGACGCACCCTGGCGTCGTGGCAGAAACCGTCGGGCACCGAAACCGGAACTATTGTTGTCCGCGTTCGCGTCAATCGCCAGGGACATGTCGTAGCAGCCGAATATTCATCGGGTACAGGAGCTATCGCCTCGAGCTCGGCTGCTCGCCGCAGCTGCGAGCAGGCGGCGATGAAGTCGCGATTCTCCGTCGACCTTGATGCCCCCGCCGAACAAACCGGCACAATCACTTATCGCTTTGAATGAAAACATCTATGAAACAATCGAAACCACATCCGTTAGGCTGGGTGTCTACAGTATATTTCGCCATGGGGCTGCCGTTTGTAGTGCTCAACATGGTCGCAGCCGTAATGTTCAAAAACCTCGACGTCCCGAACGCCGAGATAGCGTTCTGGACGTCGCTGATCATGTGGCCGTGGACTATAAAATTCCTCTGGAGCCCGTTTCTCGAGATTTTCCGAACGAAGAAATTCTTTGTCGTTGCTACGCAGATTCTCAGCGGATTGCTGTTTGGCATCGGAGCTATAGCTCTTCGCATCCCCGACTGCTTCGCCATTATGATAGCGATTTTCGCTGTCGTGGCGTTTAGCGGTGCCACGCACGATATTGCTGCCGACAGCGTCTACATGTCGGAGCTTTCGCAACGCGACCAATCGCGCTACATCGGCTGGCAGGGAGCGTTCTACAATCTGGCGAAACTCGTGGCCACGGGCGGACTCGTCGGGCTTGCCGGCATTC
>CAYNSG010000022.1:2288-4040 GCA_964399885.1 uncultured Bacteroides sp. | reverse complement strand
AAACAAAACAAACTGTAGAAGATGAAGATAATAGGACAGAATCTGCCGTCGATGCCCTGGCAGGAACGCCCGCAGGGGAGTAAGAAGATAATGTGGCGCTACGACGCAAATCCGATTATCCCGCGCGATTTGCTCTCGACGTCAAACAGCATATTCAACTCGGCCGTGGTTCCCTACGGCAAGGATGGTTGGGAGTTTGCGGGAGTGTTCCGCTGCGACGACACAAACCGCCGCATGCGTCTGCATCCGGGATTCTCCCACGATGGCATCCATTGGCAAATCGACGAGGCCGACGTGCATTTCGAGGGCGCCGACCCGGAAGTTGCCCGCTGGGAGTATGGCTACGACCCGCGCGTGACGGAGATTGATGGCCGTTACTGGGTGACATGGTGCAACGGCTACCACGGCCCGACAATCGGCGTTGCCTGGACCGACGATTTCCGCACATTTCACCAACTCGAGAATGCCTTCCTGCCCTATAACCGCAACGGTGTGCTCTTCCCGAAGAAAATCAACGGCAACTTTGCGATGCTCTCGCGTCCGAGCGACACGGGCCATACGGCTTTTGGCAACATTTTCTACAGTGAGTCGCCCGACATGGAGTTCTGGGGACGCCATCGCTACGTGATGAGCCCCGCAGCATTCGAAACCAGCGCATGGCAGTGCATGAAAATCGGTGCCGGTCCGGTGCCTATCGAGACTTCCGAAGGTTGGCTGCTGATTTATCACGGCGTGCTGCGCTCATGCAACGGCTACGTCTACGCCTTCGGTTCGGCGCTTCTCGATTTGGAGAAGCCGTGGGTCGCTACAGCCCGCAGCGGGCCGTATCTGATTTCGCCGCGTGAAATCTACGAGCTGACGGGCGATGTGCCCAACGTCACCTTCCCTTGCGCCGCTCTCCACGACCCCGCAACCGGACGGCTTGCGGTCTACTATGGCTGCGCCGACACCGTGACCTCGCTCGCTTTCGGATATATCCCCGAGATTGTCGAGTGGACTCGCAAAAACTCAATAATTTAGCAACTCGCGGCGAATGGCGGCATTTGAGGAGTTTCTGAAAACCCCATGGGTTTATTGGACGCTGCTTGCGGCATATACCGGAACGATTCTCAGCCTTGTGGGAATTATCCTATCGGAGAATCGCAACCCGGTGAAGTCGCTGGCATGGATAACCGTGCTGCTGCTGTTCCCCGTAGGAGGCATAATTCTCTATGTGTTCTTCGGTCGAAGCATCAAGAACACGCGAATGATTTCGCGGCGCAACCGCCGCCGTCTCGTAGGGTTGATAACTCCGCCCGCTGTCGACCCCGACTGGACGCCAATGTCGAAAGAGGCGCGCCAACAGCTGATGATGGCGCGGTCGCTTACCGGAGCGTCGTTGCTTGCTCCCAACAGCGTCGAGATTTTCACCGAGGGAGACAAGAAGTTCGAGGCGCTACTGCGCGACATCCGCTCAGCGAAGAGCTACATTAACCTGCAATACTACATCTTTGCCGACGACGAAATCGGCACCCGCGTTGCCGAGGCGCTGATGGAGCGCGCCCGCGCGGGGGTGAAAGTGCGCGTTATCTACGACCATATCGGGTCGATCAGCGTCAAAAACAGCTTCTTTAAGCGGATGCGCGAGGCGGGGATTGAAGTGTTCCCGTTTTTCCGCGTAGTGTTCCCGATGTTTGCCACGCGCATCAACTGGCGAAACCACCGCAAGCTCGTGATTATCGACGGCAATATCGGTTATATCGGCGGCATGAA
>CAYNSG010000022.1:0-2188 GCA_964399885.1 uncultured Bacteroides sp. | reverse complement strand
TTGTCGACTATTTGGCGAAATTGGGCGGGAGGCTTGCAAGAGTGGCGCGGTTTGCGTACTTTTGCAACGTAATTACAAAAACGTCATCTCTTACTTATATAAGTTATGGATAAAAAGACAATGGACTCAGCTGCCGACAACATCCGCGTGCTGACGGCAGCCATGGTTGAGAAAGCCAAGTCAGGTCACCCGGGAGGGGCTATGGGCGGAGCAGATTTCGCCAATGTGCTCTACTCACAGTTTATGATTCTTGACCCGGACGATCCTATGTGGATTGCGCGCGACCGTTTCTTCCTCGACCCGGGTCACATGTCGCCGATGCTTTACGGCGTTCTTGCCCTGACGGGCCGATACACGATGGCTGAGCTCCAGCAGTTCCGCCAGTGGGGTAGCATAACTCCCGGTCACCCGGAGCTCGACCCGATTCACGGCGTTGAAAACACTTCAGGTCCCCTCGGTCAGGGTCACACTATGGCCGTCGGCGCAGCCATTGCCGAGCGTTTCCTCGAAGCGCGTTTCGGCTCTTGGATTTCCCACAAAACTTACGCATTCATCTCCGACGGTGGCATACAGGAGGAGATTTCGCAGGGCGCAGGCCGCATAGCCGGTTTCCTCGGGCTGTCGAACCTGATTATGTTCTTCGACAGCAACAAGGTGCAGCTCTCGACCGACGTCGACGCTGTCGACAACGAGGACTATGCCGCCAAATATCGTGCTTGGAACTGGAACGTCATCGAAATCGATGGTAACGACCCCGAGCAGATTGCCGAGGCTCTGACCGCAGCCGGAAAAGAGACAAGCCGCCCGATGCTGATTATCGGCAACACCGTGATGGGTCGCGGCTGTCTGACCGCCGACGGCAAGCCGTTTGAAGGCATGTGCAGCACCCACGGTCAGCCGCTGAGCAAGAGCGGCGCCGACGTCAACGCAACCATCCGCAACCTTGGCGGCGACCCGGAGAATCCCTGGGTTATCCGTCCGGAAGTTGCCGAACTCTACGCCAAACGCACAGAGGAGCTACGCCGCATCGTAGCTGCTCGCCGCGCCGAAGAGAAAAAGTGGGCCGACGAGAACCCCGAGAAGGCCGCTCAGCTGCGCGACTTCATCGCCGGCAAGCTCCCGGATATCGATTACCGCGCTATTGTCCACAAGGCTAATGTTGCTACCCGCACGGCTTCAGCCGACGTGCTCACCGAGCTCGGCCGCAAGGTAAAAAATATGATAGTTTCGTCGGCCGACCTTGCCAACTCCGACAAAACCGAGGCATTCCTCAAGCAGACCGGCGCGCTTCGCCCCGGCGATTTCAGCGGCGCATTCCTCCACGCCGGCGTTGCCGAGCTGACGATGGCGTCGATAATGAACGGCATCGCGCTCCACGGCGGACTGATTGCCGCTTGCGGAACATTCTTCGTATTCTCCGACTATATGAAGCCGGCTGTGCGCATGGCCGCGCTGATGCAGCTGCCTGTCAAATACGTCTGGACTCACGACGCTTTCCGCGTGGGCGAGGATGGGCCGACCCACGAACCTATCGAACAAGAGGCTCAGATTCGTCTGCTCGAGCAGGTTCACAACATCAACGGCCAGAGGTCGATGCTCGTGCTTCGTCCCGCCGACAGTGCCGAGACAACTATCGCCTGGGAGATGGCGATGAACAACAAACAGACTCCGACAGCGCTGATTCTGACTCGTCAGGATGTCGTCGACCTCCCCTCTGTCACCGGCGACCGCTACGAGGAGGCCGAAGGCACGCGCCGCGGCGGTTACGTGGTTATCGAGACGGCCAACCCGGCAGTGACGCTCGTAGGCAACGGCTCGGAAGTGTCGCTGCTTTGCCAGGTTGCCGAGCTTCTTGAGGCCGAGGGCATCGGCGCTCGCGTGGTTTCTGTTCCGGCGCTCGGCTTGTTCCTCGACCAGGACCGCGACTACCGTCTGAGCGTTATCCCCGAAGGCGTCCCGACATTCGGCCTTACCGCCGGACTGCCCTCGACGCTTCGCGAGGTTGTTGGTCCGTGGGGAACGGTTGTTGGTCTCGACCGCTTCGGCGCTTCTGCTCCCTATAAGGTGCTCGACGAGAAATTCGGCTTCACCCCCGACGCCGTGCTCGAGAAAGTTAAAGCATTCATTGGTGCTTAAGAGTCTGTCTCATAAAAAATTTAACATTAGGGGTCGCATGCATGAGTCGAGT
>CAYNSG010000021.1:0-17659 GCA_964399885.1 uncultured Bacteroides sp. | reverse complement strand
GATTGACATCTGCAGCCGCCTCGCCGCGATGGGTAAGCCCGGCGTGGAGGCCAAGGAGATGTATCGCGTGGCCGAGGAGATGGCCGCCGAAGCCGGATTGGAACATTACTTCATGGGCCACGCACAGAAGGCCGGATTCGTTGGCCACGGTGTCGGCATAGAGATAAACGAGCTGCCGGTGATTGCGCCCCGCAGCCGCGACATCCTGCAGGAGGGCAACGTTATCGCCCTCGAGCCGAAGTTTGTGATTCCGCATGTCGGAGCCGGCGGCATTGAAAACACCTACATTGTCCGAGCCGGCGGAATGGAGTCGATCACCAACGCTCCGCAAGAGATTATCGACCTGATGCCATGAATCTGAGCTCGAAGCTGACGAAGAAGATTTTCCGCACTGTTGGCGAGGTTGCCGACCGCGCCGGCAGGGAATGCTACGTCGTGGGCGGATATGTCCGCGACCTGCTCCTGCAGCGCCATTCGAAGGATATCGATTTCGTAACCGTAGGCAGCGGCATTGAAGTCGCTACGGCTGTTGCCGAGGAGCTTGGCAAGGGGGCGCATCTCAACGTGTTCCGCACCTACGGCACGGCGCAGGTGCGCAAAGGCGACCTGGAGCTGGAGTTTGTAGGCGCCCGCCGCGAATCTTACCGCTCCGACAGCCGCAACCCCATCGTTGAGGACGGAACGCTCGACGATGACCTTGCGCGCCGCGATTTCACAATCAACGCCATGGCGATTTCGGTCAACGCCGCGAATTTCGGCGAACTCGTCGACCGTTACGACGGCATCACCGACCTTTACGAGAAGATAATCCGCACACCGCTCGACCCCGACATCACATTCTCCGACGACCCGCTGCGAATGATGCGCGCCGTTCGTTTCGCAACGCAGCTCGACTTCGAAATCTACCCCACCACGCTCGAAGCCATTGCGTGCAACGCCTCGCGCATCGAAATCATCACCCGCGAGCGCATAATGGACGAGCTGATGAAAATCATGGCGTCGCCCAAGCCCTCAATCGGCTGGAAGCTTCTCGCAGACACCGGGCTGCTGAAGCTGATATTCCCCGAACTCGACGCCATGCGCGGCGTGGAAACCGTCAGAGGTCGCGGGCATAAGGATAATTTCTACCACACGCTCGAGGTGCTCGACAAAGTTGCCGAACAGTCCGACGACATCTGGCTGCGATGGAGCGCGTTGCTCCACGACATCGGCAAACCCGTCACGAAGCGCTGGGACGACGCCATAGGCTGGACGTTCCATAACCATAACTTCATCGGGGCGAAGATGATTCCGCGAATCTTCAAGCGGATGCGTTTCCCGCTCAACGACAAGATGCGCTACGTTGAGAAGATGGTTGAGCTCCACATGCGCCCGATTGCGCTCGTAGAGGATGAGGTTACCGACTCGGCCGTTCGCCGACTGCTCCACGATGCCGGCGACGATATCGACGACTTGATGACGCTCTGTCGTGCCGACATAACGTCGAAAAACGCCGAGAAGGTGCGCCGTCATCTTGCCAACTTTGAGCACGTCAAAGAAAAGATGCGCGAGCTTGAGGCTCGCGATCATATTCGTAATTTCCAGCCGCCGGTCGACGGCGCTGAGATAATGGAGATGTTCGGACTCTCGCCGTCGCCCGTGGTAGGCACGCTCAAGGCGGCTATTAAAGATGCGATTCTCGACGGCATCATCCCCAACTCGCGGCCCGAAGCGCTTCAGTTGCTTCGTGAAAAGGCCTCCGAGTTAGGATTGAGCGTTAGGATTGAGCCCTAAAGCTGAATAAACAGTAGTTGACTTTATTGAATCGGTTGCCAGGTGCGGGCAAGTCCGCCTTCGCCGGTCTCTTTGTAGATCGACGGCAGGTCGTGGCCGGTCTGTTTCATCACTTCGACAACGCGGTCGAACGAAACGCGATGGTTGCCGTCGGTGAATGCCGAGTAGAGGTTAGCGTCGAGGGCGCGTGCGGCAGCGTAGGCGTTGCGCTCTATGCAAGGAATCTGCACCATGCCGCAGACGGGGTCGCACGTCATGCCGAGGTGGTGTTCCAGGCCCATCTCCGCAGCATATTCAATCTGCGCGGGGAGTCCGCCGAAAAGCTGGTTGGCGGCAGCGGCAGCCATGGCGCAGGCCACGCCGACTTCGCCTTGGCAGCCCACTTCGGCGCCGGCAATCGATGCGTTATGTTTCACGATGTTGCCGATGAGTCCGGCGGTAGCGAGAGCGCGATAGATGCGAGCGTCGGAGAAGTCGCGGCTCTTCTTGAGGTGGTAGAGCACAGCCGGAACAACGCCGCACGAGCCGCAGGTGGGAGCCGTAACAATCTCTCCGCCCGAAGCATTCTCCTCGCTGACGGCAAGAGCATAGCTGAACACCAAGCCGCGCGATTGCAGATTTGATTTATAGCCCGTGGCGCGAACGTGGTAGCTGTTGGCGCGGCGGCGCAGATTCAGCGGGCCGGGGAGAACACCCTCGCGGTCGAGTCCGCGTTCGACGGCAGCACACATTGTCTTCCAAACCTGAGCCATATAGTCCCAGATTTCCGGGCCTTCGCACTCCTCCACGTATTCCCAGTAGGAGCGTCCGGTTCGTTCACACCAATCGAGAATCTCGGTCATTGTCGACATCTTGTAGACGTCGTCGGAAGCCGTGCAATCCGAGCCTTCCTCGGCGAGCTGTCCGCCGCCAACGCTGTAGACAACCCACTGGTCGGTTTCGTTGCCGGCGGCGTCGAACGCCTGGAACTTCATGCCGTTGGGGTGGAAGGGAAGGAATATCGAGGGCTCCCAGATGATTTCACATTTCGTGAAGGGAGTGATGGAATCGAGGATGGCGACGTCGGTCAAGTGGCCTTTGCCCGTAGCGGCAAGGCTGCCGTAGAGCGTGACGACAATCTTTTCGGCCGACTTGTTGCGGCTGACAAATGTTTCGGCTGCGCGACGCGGTCCCATTGTGTGAGAGCTCGACGGTCCGGTGCCGATTCGATAAAGTTCTCTGAGTGATTTCATGGCAATAATAAGCGGTGATAATGAACGGTGATAATGAGATAATGAATGGAGAGGTGAGGATTGGGGCATTGATGTTCCCGAAGTTGCGGAGTAATGAAAAAGCCCGGCAGCCAAGTTTGTTTTGGCGCGCCGGGCTTTGATTATGTTTTCAGCGCGATTAGTCGCGGAATAATTTCAAGAGATTGTTTTCAACCTTGCCGTTGCCCAGAAGGATGAGCTGGAGATTGTTGCCGAGAGTGCCGGCAGCGCGGGTGCGGTTGAAGAGGAGGGCACTTTCGTCGAAGTTGTAGGGGCGACCCTCGTTGTCGACGTTGATGATGTCAAACACTACAACACCCGAGTTTGCCTGAACGGGACCGACGATTTTGCCTGGCTCGGAAACTGTGGTGAGAGCTACTACTTCAGCTCCGGCGATGCCGGGGTTGTAGAGCGAGAGCTGACCGAAGTTGACTGTTGTTGTGTCGACGCGCGAATCCATCAGCGAAGCGTAGCCTGCGAGGTCGTTGGCTTTGCCTGAGAGCTGCTCGATGAGAGCGGCAGCTTTCTTGTCGTTGCGCACCTGCATTGTCAGCATCTGCTTAACCTGCGGGTCGGTGGCGGGCATGTAGTCGTTGTAGATGTCGTTGAGCGCAACGGCGATGAAGCGACCGGTAGTCTCGTCGCCGATAATGGGCGAAACCTGACCTTTCTTGGCGTTCATCACCCACGTGATGGCTGCGCGGCTGTCGGGCAGGCCTGAGAGCTGGCTGACTGAAGCGCTGACTGTGGCGGGGAAAGCCTGGTAGCCGGCGTCGGGGGCGTTGGTTGCGAAAGCCTCGGCGGTTGTGTTGGCGTTGAGGTAGGTCTGGAGGTCAGACTGGAGCTTATTAATAGTGGCGTTTGAGGGCTCGGCAGTGAAGTTGATAACTGCGAGGTCGGCAACAGCCACGGGAGCTTTGCGGTTAGTGATGCGGAACACGCGCTGACCCTGGGTCATGGCGGTATCGGGTGTGAAGAAGCGACCGGTGGGAGCCGTTGCGAGAGCGTTTTTCAGCTGAGCCATCGAGGGGTCGATGAGCGACACCTGCAGGCCGGTCTGAACGCCTTCGATGCCGGCAACGCCGCCAACCTGCATGAAGTCAATCGTGCCGTTGTTGAGGTCGTTGATGATTGAGTCGGCAACCGAAGAGGTCTCGGTTACATAGAAGAAATCGACCGTTACGCTGTCAACCTCGTTGCCACGGCCTATGAGTTTGGCGATAGTGTAGTCGTTACCGATTGTGGAAACGAGATTGGCCTGACCAACGGCAGCTGTGTCGGCGAAGCGTTTGATCTGAGCGTCGAGAATCGAAGCAGTGTTGAATTTGCGGCGATTGGCAACAAACTCGTTCTTGCCCTCGATGCCTTCGAGCTCGGGAAGAGCGCGGAGCTGGGCGATAGCGTCCTCAACGCTCTGTGTAGCGGCAACAACGTCATCGGCCGAGGGGGTAATCTCAACGGCGATGTAGTTTACGCTGCGCTGCTGCTCGGGGATGTAGTAGCGCTGGCGGTGAGCATTCCATTCGACCTGGATCTCAGCGTCGCTGACGGGATATTCGTCGTCGGAGAGTGTCGTGAAGTCTTTCTTGACGTAAGCAATGTTGGCAGTCGAAGCGTTCTCGTCGTAGAGAGCTTTAGCGTCGAGCTTGTTGGCGGTGAGAGTGCCGGCAAACAAATTCTGGAATTTCTGCTGGAGAAGCATCTGCTCCATCTGTTTTTCGAGCGATTCCCAGTAGGTGCGAAGCTGAAGTGCCTGCTGCTCGTCGAGACCGTATTTAACGGGGTTGAAAGCCATGTCGTAGAACGTGGCGACGTTCTGCACGCCGAACTGCTGCTGAAGCATAGCGTTGAGATACATCGAGCCGCTTCCGAGCATAGCGTCGGTCAATTCGGCGTCTGTAACTTTAAGTCCAAGCTTGTTGAGCTCATCCTGATAGAGCTTCTCAGCGACCATAGCGTCGAGCACCTGCTGCTGGAGTACAGCCTGGTCGACTTTCTGACCGCTCTGCTGCACCTGCTGGTTAGCCTGCTCCAGACGACGCTGGAAATCCTGGACATCAATTTTCTGACCGTCGACTTTAGCGACAGTTGTGCCGGCGCCGAAGAATGTGCGGCCCGAAGTGAAGAAATCACCGATGATGAATGCCAAAAGGGCGAGTCCGATGATTACGAGCAGAAGCACGGATTTGCTTCTGATTTTTTCTAATGTTGCCATTATCTGTTGGTAGTTGTTTGTTTTGCACTGTAATAGTCCGCTTCGCGCAGGCACCGAGCGCGCTTCGAATCGGACGTTAGCCGTATAAGGCGCACAAAGTTACGGTTTTTCTGCCGATTTGCCAAAAAATCGACCCCACAACTATTTTTTCGCAGCTATTTTTTTCTGCGTGCGCCGCGCGAATATAGCGGCGTGGATGGGCGGAACGCAGAAACGGTCGCTTAAATCATGATGACTCATGACGAAACAAGATAAATCATGATGAATCATGATGATAGCGATAGCCGGGTTGTGGCGGGGTTAGAGACCGAATTCGGCTTTGACGGCGTCGACCATGTCGAGCTTCTCCCAGGTGAAGAGCTCAACTTCGCGCTCAAAGCGGGCGTTTCTCGGGCCGAAGGTCTTGCGCACGGTGCGGTTTTCGCGACCTACGTGCCCGTAGGCTGCCGTCTCGCGGTAGATGGGGTTGCGGAGCTTGAGTCGCTGCTCGATGGCGTGGGGCGTCATGGGGAAGAGCTTGCGTACGCGTCGCGAGATTTCGCCGTCGGTCATGTCGACATTTGCTGAGCCGCGGGTGTTGACGTAGAGGCTCACCGGCTCGGCGATGCCGATGGCGTAAGCAACCTGTACGAGTGCTTCGCGGGCAACGCCGGCAGCTACGAGGTTTTTGGCGATGTGGCGGGCGGCATAGGCTGCCGAGCGGTCAACTTTCGAGGGGTCTTTGCCGGAGAATGCTCCGCCGCCGTGGGCTCCGCGGCCGCCGTAGGTGTCGACAACAATTTTGCGTCCGGTGAGTCCGGTGTCGCCGTGAGGCCCGCCAATGACGAATTTGCCCGTGGGGTTGACGTGGAGTATCGGTTCCTCAGCGAAGAGCGCCTTGACGCGTTCGGGGAGTTTGGCGAGGACGCGCGGCAGCAGAATGTTTTTTACGTCGTCCTTGATTCGGGCGAGCATCTGCTCGTCGGCTTGCTCCTGCGTGAGGGTGTCGGAGGGCTGGATGAACTCCTCGTGTTGGGTAGATATAACTATGGTGTGGACGCGCACGGGAACGTTGTCGGGGGTGTATTCGACCGTCACTTGGCTCTTGGCGTCGGGTCGCAGATAAGTCATCACCTTGCCTTCGCGGCGGATGTCGGCGAGCTCGCGGAGGAGCATGTGGCTGAGGTCGAGCGGCAGGGGCATGTAGTTGGAGGTTTCGTTGCAGGCATAGCCGAACATCATGCCCTGGTCGCCGGCGCCCTGCTCTTCGGCCGTGGCGCGAACAACGCCGCGGTTTATGTCCTCGCTCTGGCTGTGGATGGCCGAGAAGATGCCGCAAGCTTGGGCGTCGAATTTCAGCTCGCTGCGGTCGTAGCCAATAGAGGCAATGACGTCGCGGGCGGTTTGTTGGGCATCGACAATTGCAGTGCTGTTTACCTCGCCGGCGAGCACTACCTGGCCGGTAGTTACGAGCGTTTCGCAGGCCACTTTGGCGTCGGGGTCCTGAGCGAGATATTCGTCGAGGATGGCGTCGGAAATTTGGTCGGCAACTTTGTCGGGGTGTCCTTCAGAGACAGATTCAGATGTGAAAAGATAGTTTTTAGTCATAGTCAAATCAATGTTTTAGGGCTGCTGCCGAGGGTCGATGAGGGTTGCGGACGGTGAAAAAAATAGGACTCCGGCGCTTCACTACAGTGCCAAAGTCCGATAGATGCCTTTTTGCAGAAAGGCTTTCAGCGCGGTTTTAGCATTGTTTTTGAGTGGTTGCAAGCAGCCAAATTTTTCCACTATGCCGTAGCCCGATGTCAGCTCCGGGTCAGCATTGCTTGGGCGAGTTGTTTTCGCTTTTGCGCTGCAAAGTTACAATGTTTTTTTGAATCGTGCAATAGTGGAGATTAAATCGGTCGGATTTGCGGGGCAGGTTTGCGGGCAAAAGAAACGCGCTTCGCGCTCGGCAGAACTCGCAGAATAGACGCAGAATTATCTATTGGATAGGGAATTGAGACACAGAAGCGGTCGCGTTGCTCCCTTGAACAGAAGCCGCGGGGCTGCTAACCGGCTTGGACACTTTCAGAGAATTCAGAGAACTCAGAGAACTCACAGTTCTCAGAGATCTCAGAGTTCTCTGAAGGAGCAGTGCAGAAAATGCCAATCGACCGACCTCACGGTCAGCCGATTGTCATTTACACATAGTACTTAACGTCAGTGGATTTATCTGAATGTCGAATTTGGCATTTGTATGAAAAAGCGTTTCCTTCTTGCATTTTTGTTTTGCATCACAAAGGTAATAGATTCGTTGGGAGATTATGCTTTTGTTTTTCATGTTATTAAACATAGTTTTTTAGCGGTGTTACGAAAAAGCGGTTAAAGAATGAAATTTTGAGGCTCAAATTCGTCGCCGCGCTTAAATAATTAATCATAAATCGGGATTCTGATATGAATTCTTAACCTGTTAAATAATGTAAACGATTTTGGGACGCCGGAAATCGAGAAAAAAATCCGGCGCAGGGCGAATTTTAACACTTCGAGAGAACAACGTAAACAAACTTTGATTAATTTTGCCGCGAAACCGCAAGAAAGGGCTAGCGTCCGAGCGGTTGAGAACAAATGGAAGAGATTACCTTTACAAAAATGCATGGAATCGGTAACGATTACATCTATATCGACTGCATGCAATCCGTGCCGGCGAACTTAGCAGAACTCGCACGCACGATGAGTCACCGCCATACGGGAGTAGGCGGCGACGGAATAGTCCTCATCTGCCCGTCGGACGTGGCAGATTTCCGAATGAGGATATTCAATGCCGACGGTTCGGAGGCGAAGATGTGTGGCAACGCCAGCCGTTGCATCGCCAAATATGTTACCGAACGAGGCATGACTGACAAGCGTTCGATTTCGCTCGAAACGCTTTCCGGAATTAAAATTCTCCACACTCACATAGATGCCGCAGGCAAGGTTGACGAGGTGACTGTTGATATGGGCACCCCGTCGTTGTTGTCGACCGACATCCCGGTGGCTGCTGAAGGCGACACCTTTATAGATATAGCAGTCGACGAGGCCGACGGAGCCGCAGTGACAGCGGTGTCGATGGGAAATCCCCACGCCGTAATCTTCACCGACGATTTGTCGACAGCCCACGTCCACACCCTCGGTTCACGTCTCGAAACGAGCCGGCTTTTCCCCGAGCGCGCCAACATCGAGTTTGCGCGGATTGAATCGGCCGACCGGCTGACGGTTCGCGTCTGGGAGCGCGGGTCGGGTGAGACTCAGGCCTGCGGAACGGGTGCCTGCGCAGTAGCCGTGGCAGCCGAAGCAACCGGGCGGGCAAAGATGCCCCTGACGATAGTGCTGCCCGGAGGAGAATTGAAGATTGACCGACGCGACGATGGCCACATAATGATGACCGGCCCGGCGACCGAGGTTTTTTCCGGAACTTTCAAAATTCAGTAAATGATACACGTTAACAACAATTTCACCCTTCTTCCGGAGAGCTACCTATTCTCAGAGATTGCTCATAAGGTTGAAGCCTTCAGCCGCGCGAACACCGGAGAGCGGATAATCCGCATGGGCATTGGCGACGTAACGCGCCCGCTCTGCGCTGCGGCAGTCGAGGGAATACGCCGCGCCGCCGACGATGAGGCGCACCCCGCGACATTCCACGGCTACGGACCCGAACAGGGCTACGCGTTCCTGCGCAAAAAGATTGCCGAGTTTGACTACGCCGCCCGCGGCATAGATGTCGACGCCGACGAAATCTTCGTCAGCGACGGCGCCAAGAGCGACACCGGCAACATCGGCGACATTCTGGCCGCAGATTGTCGCGTGGCGGTGACCGACCCTGTCTATCCCGTTTATGTCGACACGAACGTCATGGCCGGTCGCGCCGGGACTTTAATCGACGGTTGCTGGAGCCGGCTGATTTATCTGCCGACTACGGCCCGAAACAACTTCGTGCCGCAGCTGCCCGCGGAGCGCCCCGACGTCATTTACCTCTGCTATCCCAACAACCCTACCGGTACGACGCTGACTCGCGAGCAGTTGACAACGTGGGTTGATTACGCACGCCGCAACGGTTCGTTGATTCTGTTCGACTCGGCCTACGAAGCGTATATCAGCGACGCCGACGTGCCGCATTCAATCTATGAAATCGAGGGAGCCAAGGAGGTTGCCATCGAATTTCGCAGCTTCTCGAAGACGGCGGGATTCACGGGCGTGCGCTGCGGATATACTGTCGTGCCACGCGAATTAACGGGCGTCGACGACAACGGTCGCCCCGTCAGCCTCCACTCGCTATGGAACCGCCGCCAATCGACTAAATTCAACGGCGCAAGTTACATCTCGCAGCGAGCTGCCGAAGCGCTCTATTCGCCCGAAGGCCGCCAACAGACCCGCGAGATTATCGACTACTATATGACTAACGCCGCAATCATGCGCCGCGGACTCGCCGAGGCCGGACTCGAGGCGTGGGGCGGCGTGAATGCCCCATATATTTGGCTGAAAACTCCCGAAGGGATGACGTCGTGGGAGTTTTTCGACGAACTGCTGCGGCGTTGCGCCGTCGTAGGCACTCCCGGCAGCGGATTCGGCCCCTCGGGCGAAGGATATTTCCGACTGACCGCTTTCGGCAGCCGCGAAAACACGCTCGAAGCTATCGAACGAATAGCAAAAACAAGATTCTAACCACACAAAGATATATAAACCACAGATATATATTTCACTATGTCATCATTAAGATTCAAAGTAGTCGACGAGGCTTTCAACCGTAAAGCCGACCCGGTAGACCTTCCCGACGAGCCTGCCGAAAAATATTACGGCAAATATGTGTTCAACCGCCAGAAGATGTTTGAATATCTGCCGGCAAAAACCTTCAAAGCGCTATGCGACGCTATCGACAACAAAGAGCCGCTGCCGCGCGAAGTAGCCGACGATGTCGCCGAAGGGATGAAACGTTGGGCAATCGACAACGGCGCACGCCACTATACCCACTGGTTCCAGCCGCTCACGGAAACGACAGCCGAAAAGCACGACTCATTCATTGAGCACGACGGCAAAGGCGGCGTTGTTGAAAACTTCACCGGCAAGCTCCTCGTGCAGCAGGAGCCCGACGCATCAAGCTTCCCCAACGGCGGCATCCGCAACACTTTCGAAGCCCGCGGATATTCGGCCTGGGATATCTCGTCGCCCGCCTTCATCTTGGGCAATACGCTCTGTATCCCAACAATTTTCATCTCCTACACCGGCGAATCGCTCGACTACAAGACCCCGCTGCTGAGAGCGCTCAATAGCGTTGACCGCGCTGCGACGGCAATTGCCCAACTGTTCGACCCCGAAGTGCGCCATGTCCGCGCCTATCTCGGCTGGGAGCAGGAGTATTTCCTTGTCGACGAAGCCCTCTACTCGGCACGCCCCGACCTGATGCTCACCGGACGCACCCTGATGGGTCACGAATCGGCCAAGAACCAACAGCTTGAGGACCATTATTTCGGAGCCATCCCCTCGCGCGTCGAAGCGTTCATGCTCGACCTGGAGACAGAATCTCACCGCCTGGGCATTCCCGCTAAAACCCGCCATAACGAGGTGGCACCCAACCAGTTTGAGCTTGCTCCGGTATTCGAGGAGTGCAACTTGGCCAACGACCACAACCAGCTGCTGATGTCGATTGCCGCCGAAGTTGCTCGCCGCCACCATTTCCGCCTGCTGCTCCACGAGAAACCGTTTGCCGGCATCAACGGCTCGGGCAAACATAACAACTGGAGCCTCGGCACCGACAACGGCACGCTCCTTTTCTCGCCCGGCAAAACCACGAGCGACAACCTGCGCTTTATCACTTTTGTAGTCAACGTAATGGCTGCAGTGCATCGCCACAACGGACTGCTCAAAGCGTCGATTATGTCGGCCACGAATGCCCACCGACTTGGCGCCAACGAAGCGCCTCCGGCAATCATCTCGATTTTCACCGGCTCACATCTTGCCAAGATTCTCGACATGATTGAGAACTCGACCAACGCCGAGCTCACAGACCTCTCAAACCGCGAGGGACTGAAACTCAACGTATCGCAGATTCCCGAGATTACGCTCGACAACACCGACCGCAACCGCACGTCGCCCTTTGCGTTCACCGGCAACCGCTTCGAGTTCCGCGCCGTAGGCTCGTCGGCCAACTGTGGCGCCGCAATGATAGTGCTCAATGCCGCCGTGGCCGAGCAACTGATTGATTTCAAGGCTGCAATCGACAAGCGCATGAAGAATGGCGAAGAGCTCAACCAGGCGCTCATCAACGAGATTCGCGAAGTTATCCGCTCGTCGAAAGCTATCCATTTCGACGGCAACGGCTACAGCGAGGAGTGGAAACTCGAAGCCGCCAAACGCGGACTCGACTGCGAGACGAGCGTACCCCTGATTTTCGACGCCTATCAGCGCCCCGAGTCGGTAGAGATGTTCCGCCGCACGGGAGTTTTCAGCGCCGTAGAGCTTGCCGCGCGCAACGAAGTGAAGTGGGAGATGTACACCAAAAAGGTACAGATTGAGGCCCGCGTTCTCGGCGACCTCGCCCTCAACCACGTCATCCCCGTAGCTACGCGCTATCAGTCGATTCTTCTCGACAACATCAGCAAGATGCGCGACATCTTCACGTCCTCGAAGGCCGACGCCATGTCGATGACCGAGGTTGAAAGTGTTGAGAAGCTTGCCGAGCACATGCGCGTGATACGCGAGCGCGTGGCGAAGATGGTCGACGCCCGCCGCGTTGCCAACCGCATCCAGAACGAGCGCGAAAAAGCCGTGGCTTACCACGACACGGTTGTGCCCGAAATGGACGTTATCCGCTACCATATCGACAAGCTCGAGCTGATGGTCGACAACGAGATGTGGCCGCTGCCGAAGTATCGCGAATTACTTTTTATCCGCTAAGATATGCATATTTCGCTGCAAAATGATTACTTTTGCAGTCGCTCAACAAATCAGCCGTCAAGATTGTTATAACACTTGATTTAAGTACAGAAATATGAAAGCATTTTTCCTCTCGGTGGCTACCGTAGCCGCCATCGCAATGACCGCCTGCGGCGGTTCGCAGAAAGCCGACGCAACTGAAGCCGATTCGACCGGCGTAGTTGCTGCCGACGAAATCACCTTCGTGGGCGAACCCGTCAGCGAACTTGCTGCCGGCGACACTATCGCAATGGATTCCACTCAGCTGACTGTCGTTGACTTCAACGCTGAATGGTGCGCTCCCTGCCAGCAGTTCAAACCCGTGTTCCATCAGGTTGCCAAAGATTACGCAGCCAAGGCTCGTTTCATCAGCGTGAACGTTGATTCATGTCCCGATGTGGCAACAAAATATGGCGTGTCGAGCATTCCTCAGATCACGTTCATCGCTCCCGACGGAACCGTCAGCAGCCAGGTTGGCTCGAAGACTCTCGACGAGTTCACCACGATGGTTCAGACAGCTCTCGGCGAAGAGTAATCCCATCCCCTCCAACGAAAGGTCCATTTTAGATTAATATTAATGCGGCGTGGCTTATTAGTCACGCCGCTTTTTGCGTCGGTGAGGGATTAGCGGGCAAAATGCTAATGTACAAACGGTATTAAGTTTTATAACGTCCTTATCTTTAGCATCTTGTATTTCTGCACTAGCCGGGTGCAGAATTTTGTCTGGGTATATGCCTAATTGTCCAACAAGTTGCTGGATTTTTTCAAGGGAGTTTTTCGGTGGGGGAGGTTAGCGGGCGGGGCGGTATTTGCCGCCGGGGAAGGGCGTGACGAGATGCTTGAATTCCAGCTCGATGAGCAGTCCCGTCAGGCGGCCGACGTTGAGCCCGAGGGTGATACTGAGGGGATTTATCTGTGCCTCACCGTGCTCATGGAGGTAGTCGAGAACGCGCTGCTCGTCGTCGGAAAGCTCGGGGAAGAGCGATCCTTGGGTGGCCTCGTCGGGGCGAGCGCTCCACTGCATGGCGCTGATAATGTCGTCGGTGCCCGTGGTTAGCGCTGCTATATTACGGCGAATCAGTGCGTTGCAGCCGGCACTATAGCGGTCGGCAACGCGACCGGGGAGGGCGAAAACGTCGCGGCCATATTCCGAGGCGAGTCGGGCGGTAATCATCGCACCGCCTTTTTCGGCGCTTTCGGCAACGATGAGGCAGTCGCAGAGCCCGGCGACGATGCGGTTGCGGGCAAGGAAGTTGTGCTTGGTGATGGGGGAGTTGGTGCGGTAGTCGGTCAGCAGCGCTCCGGCGCCGCGGGCAATCTCCGAGGCGGTCTGGCGGTGGGCTGCCGGGTAGATGGTGTTGAGTCCGTGGGCAAGGACGGCGACAGTGGGGACTCCGGCGCGGATTGCAGCGCGATGGGCGGCGATGTCGATTCCGAAGGCGAGACCGCTGACGATGACCAATTGTCCCTCGACTTTCGCGGCGAGGTCGTTGACGAGCGAAATGGTGAAGTCGATGCCGTAGGGGGTTGCGTGGCGGGTGCCGACGATGCCTACGGTCAGGCAGTTGTTGAGGTCGCATTTGCCGGCGCCGAAGAGCATCAGTGGCGCGTCGGCGCATTCGAGCAGCCGGGCGGGGTAGCGGTCGTCGGTGAAATAGAGGGTGTCGACGTTTTTGGTGTCGACAAATTTGGCTTCTTTTTCGGCGTCGTCGAGCAGAGAGCGGCGGTAGGGGTCATCAAAAATTTTGCTCGAGAAGCCCATGATCGACGCCAGTTGTCGCTCCGACAGCTCGAAAAAGCGCTGCTCGCTGTCGATACGGGCGAGAATCTGCCGCGCGAGCTCGGGAGTCATCCCTTTGAGCGAGCTGAAGGCTATGCGATATGTGAGGAGCGACGAGGGGTCAGTCATTTTCCAGACAGTTCTTGAAAGCCTCGGCGAGTTGGTCGCCGCGGGTAAGTTTGCCGTTTTCGAGGGTTACGACGGTCACTTCGGCGTCGACGATTTCGCGGCCGTCGGGGTAGCCGAAGATGCGTTGGTGGAAGATGAATCGGGCGCCCTCGCGGCGGAGGGTGAGGGTGCAACGCATATCTTCGCCGAGAGTCAGGGGGTGGATATAGCGGATGTCGACGCGGCGCAGCACGGGGTCGATGCCGGCGCGGTGCATCTCGGCAAACGATACTCCCGCCTCGCTGCAAAACTCATGGCGGGCGTGCTCGAGGTAGTGGAGATAGTTGGCGTTGTTGACGATGCCCTGCACGTCGACCTCATAGTCGCGTACGCGCATCAGCAGCTCAAATTCCTTGCTCATAGACTCGGCGCATTGACTTTGCGGTCGAAAGCAATCATCTGAATGGCAGCTTCGGCAGCTTCGCGACCTTTGTGGCCGTGGGCGCCTCCGCAGCGGTCGAGCGCATCGAACTCGGTGTCGACGGTCAGAACGCCGAAAATCACCGGAACGGTCTGGGCGTTGAGCATCGTGATGCCCTGTGTGACGCTCTGGCAGACGTAGTCGAAATGGGGCGTGCCGCCGCGAACAACGCAGCCGAACACAACGACGGCTCCGAAGCGTCCGGTGCGAGCGAGCGTGGCTGCGGCGTGGGTCAGCTCTACGGCGCCGGGAACATGATAGACCGAGATTTGCTCGTCGGTAAGTCCGCACTCTTTCAGGCGCTCAACGCAGCCCTCGAGCAGGCGCGATGTTATATGTCCGTTCCAGTCGGCCACGGCGATAGCCACGCGGGCGTCGGCGGGGAGCTTCGGAATCGGGGTTGTGGGGGTAGATGTCGACATATATTAAAGTGTTTGCTTATCGTGGGAACATTTTGTGCCAGAAGCCGAGGATGTCGCGGTTGCCGGCGGCGGCATCGCGCAGGGTGGCGGCGATACGGCGATAGGTGGTGTCGTCGTGGAGATGCGTGGCTTTGTGGAGCATCGTGTTGAGCAGGTGGATGCCCTTTTCGCGCGTGGCACGGACGGCGAGGAGCGATTCGCCGAGCTCTACGGAGAGCTGCAGCTGGCGCGGCGAGAATTCTGATTCGGCCTCGGTGAGCAGGCGGAGTGCGCGGGTGAGATACTGGATCGCCTCGCGATGTTTGCCCATTCGCGAGAGGGTTATCCCTTCGTTGCCGAGCGAGTCGATGAGTGCGTTGGCCGCCGAGCGGTCGCCGCTGCGCAGCCGCGCCATGTAGTCCTCGGTCGCGGCGGCGTGCTCGCGGAGCATTGCTGCCTGGCGGTCGCGCGAATGGCAGATGCCGGTCGAGGCGCTGACGGCGAGGAGGTGGGCGGCGGTGTATCTTTCGGGCCAGAGGCGTGCCAGGCGCGAGAAAAGCTTGAGCGACTTGTCGATGTCGCGCTCGGCCTGGCGGTATTCGCCGCGAAGCGAGTGGATTATGGCGATGTCGTGGAGGAGCGTTGCGAGGATGGCGAGGAACGGCTCGTCGCGGCGTTTGGGCGACTGGGAGAGGAGCGTCAGGGCTGTTGCGGCGTCGGTCATGGCGCCGTCGATGTCGCCTACGGTTAGCTTTACGGCTGTCAGCGTCTGCATGACGGCGGCGTGGATGTCGAGCAAGCGCCCTTCTTCCTGGCCGCGGCGCGTGGCCACGGCGTCGAACTGCTCTATGCGCTCAATTGCTTCCGTCGCGGCGCCGTTGTCGGTAAGCCGAAATGCTTCGCTGCGCAGGTAATCGTAGGCGGTGTTGAACGGCAGCTCTGAAATCAGATGCCGCAACTCCGATTCGCTCAGTCGTCGGTCGGCGAGTTGGGCAATCGGCGAGATGTCGGTCGTCACCGGCAGGCGAAGCGGTTGAAGCGGCGGGATGAGGTTTTCGGAGGCCATTCGCTGTTGTGGTTTCAGAATTTCGTTGCTCGGCGGGCGGCTTCGCTGGCTATTTCGTCGACACGCGAGGCCGAGAGCGAATCGAGCGAGTCGTGGGTGACTCCAAGCTCAATCAGCGCTTCGACGAATCCGGCAATAGCGGCCGAAGCGCCGTGGAGCGACGCATCGTACATCTCGATATGGCGGTCGGCGGCGGTCTGTCGGTGGAAGAGCGATAGCGCGGAATTTTCCATGTCGATGCTCAACATCGTCGGGCTGTAGAACTCGATGTGGCGGTGGTAGGCTTTAGCCATCGACTCGTCGGAGTTGAAAATTGTGGCGATGTCCGAGGGGCGGACGATGACAATCTGCGCCAGCTCGAGATTCTCGAGAATTGTTGGCATCACGCGGGTGAGTCGCGGCGCTTGCTGGGGAAGGAATCCGGGAAGATAGACGATGATTGCGTTGCGCTCGGCGGCATGGTTGAGCAGGTCGACGAGCTGGCTGCGCACGCGGTCGTCGATGGCAAAGTGGGTGCCGAAAATGACGATATCGTCCGGGTCGATGCGGGGCCAGATCACATCGAAGCGCTCCTGAGGGTAGTCGCGCAGGCAGACGGTGGCTTTGTCGCCGTTGGCCGGGAAGCGGACGTTGGTGGAAGTGGCGCCTCCGGAGAATCGGTCGATTGATTTTGTGGTGACGTTATGTCGGTTGAAAGCTTGCAAGAGAAAATCGCCGATGCGGTCGCGGGCGGCTTCGCCAACGAATGTGACATCATGCCCGTGGTCGCCGAGGAGCATCGCTGTGTTGGGCAGTCGTCCGCCGGGCAAGGCGCGAACTTCAACGCTGTCGGTGGGCGTTGATTCGGGGAAGATGATGTCGAGAGTGCATTCGCCGATGATAATAATTTTTCTCATTAAGGTTTTGCTGTCAGAAGAGGGTGTGTGTTTCGTGAGATTTATAAAGTCTTATAAATCTTGTCAGTGTTATGAAATGAGGCTCAGGAGCGGGATTTTACTCCGAGAACTCCGCCGAAGTGGCGGCGCGAATATTCAGCGCGAGTGAATCCAATCTGCTGCATGACGTTGACTACGAGGATGTCGGAGATAACGGTCATGAGTGTGATGGATGTTGTTGGCGTGAGCCCGAGGGGGCAAACTTCGGGAGCGTCGCCGGTGAGCAGCGTGGCGTCGGCGATTTTTGCCAGCGGGCTGTCGGCAACGCCGGTAATGGCGATTACGGGGATATGCTCGTCGAAGAGGGTGTTGACGAGTTCGGCGAGTTTGACAATCTCGGTAGTCTGTCCGGAGTTAGACACGAGGAGAACAACGTCGTTGGGCTGCACCACTCCGAGGTCGCCATGCTGGGCGTCGCAGGGGTGGATGCTGACGGCGGGCGTTCCCGTAGAGGAGAACGTCGTGGCGATGTTCATGGCGATATGTCCGGCTTTGCCCATGCCGGAGGTTACGAGCTTGCCGCCCTTGCGGTTAACTCTGTCGACGATAAACTCAACGGCACGTTGATAGTCGTCGGTCCAGGGAATCCGGCTGACAGCCTGACTCTCAACCGCGATTATATGCTGCATTGTCTCCTTGATATCCATAGACGGGGTTTTCATGGTGCAAAGTTACAATTTCGAATCCAAACCGCCAAACCTCCCGCAAAATTGAGCATTTTTCGTCGCGCATCGGGTTTGCGGG
>CAYNSG010000020.1:3884-17834 GCA_964399885.1 uncultured Bacteroides sp. | reverse complement strand
CACCCTCGCCGGATACAGTTTCGTTCCGGAGCGCTAAACTTCCCCTCATAGCTAAAGAGAACTTCTGAACGCCACCACCGCTCAACGGTTGTGGCATAGCTTGATGCTACTTTCGGGTTCTCATCACCATAGCCACCATCCGCGTCGCCGCCCGCAAACCCGCCACCAAACCCGCACCAACCCTGCCGCCAACCAGCCAGCCCGCCATGCCCGCCGACCGCCTTCCTGCGAGTTCTGCCGAGGGAGCGACCGCGACCATTTCGGCGAGTTCCCTGCCCTTAGTTGACTCGCGCCCTCAAACGTTCTGCGCCGTTCTGCGAGTTCTTTTTAGTTCTGCGATTCCCTTTGCCCGCAAACCCTGCCGCCAACACCCTGCTGATCTCATCCGTTCCGGGTCGCCACGCGACCATTCCGCTACCATCCATCGAAAAAACCTGCCCCAAGAAAAATCCGCGTCAATCCGCGTGTGCCCCACGGCGATAGCCGTGATCCGCGTCTGAACTTATCTCTTTAGATTCTTCACTTGTCGTTTCACCGCGTCTGAAATTAGTTTTGCAACACTCCCAATAATAATATCGGTGTGATTCTGAAATAGGATAGGGGCGGATATGGGTGAAATTTGGCGGAATTGTTGTAACTTTGCGATATGATACGCACAAAGATAGTTTTGGCAGCCGTGGCGTTGCTTTCGGCTGCTGCGGTTTGGGCTCAGGAAAAGCCCTACCGATTTGACAACAATGAGGGAAAAGAGCGCGGTTACGCCACGATAAATCGCGCCACAGCTGAGGCACATATAGGCTTCCTGGCCGCCGACGAGCTCCAAGGCCGCGAGGCGGGATACCCGTCGGGGCAGATTGCCGCAGCATATATCGAGGCCAACCTCCGCGCGCTCGGACTTCAGCCCTGGGACGGCGAGAGCTACCGCCAGCCGTTCGACGCCTACCGCATCGAGCGCCAGAAACGAGGCCGCTACACGGTTCATCCCGACTCGATTGCGAAGCTGAAGGACCAGGTGCACCAGCGCTTGGCGCTCACCAACGTCATGGCCAAAATCGAGGGCAAAAATCCCGATGAGGTTGTGATTATCGGCGCTCATTTCGACCATCTCGGCGTTGACCCGCTGCTCGAAGGCGACAAAATCTACAACGGCGCCGACGACAATGCTTCGGGCGTTGCCGCCGTGCTGCAGATTGCGCGCGCGTTCGTTGAGAGCGGCGTTCAGCCTGAGCGCACGGTTATCTTCGCCCTCTGGGACGGCGAGGAGAAAGGGCCGCTCGGCTCCGAGCACTTCATGCTCCAATGGCCCGACCCGTCGAAGATCAAAGGCTATCTGAATTTCGACATGATTGGCCGCAACAACGACGAATCGAATCCGCAGCACGTTGTTTACTTCTACACCGAAGCCCATCCGACCTTCGAACGTTGGCTGCGCGACGACATCGCCGCCCGCGGACTGCAGCTCAAGCCCGACTATCGCGCCTGGGACCGCCCGATTGGCGGCGGCGACAACGGCTCGTTTGCCAAGCGCGACGTCCCGGTAATCTGGTATCACACCGACGGCCACCCCGACTATCACATGCCGTCGGACCACGCCGACCGCATAAACTGGGAAAAGACAGTCGACATAACTCGCGCTGCCTACCTGAATCTTTGGAATCTTGCTAACGAAAAAAACTACTGATGAAAATAGCTCTTATAGGATACGGAAAGATGGGGCATGCCATCGAGCGCATCGCCCTTCAGCGCGGTCATGAAATCGTGGCGATTATCGACGCTGACAACATCGAGGATATCGACACCGAGGCTTTCCGCTCGGCCGACGTGGCGATTGAGTTCACTACGCCGGCAACCGCCGCCGAGAATTGCATCCGTGCGTTCTCGCAGGGTGTTCCGGTTGTCTGCGGAACTACCGGCTGGGCTAAGCGTATGCCCGACATCCGCAATATGTGCGACCGCGGTCAGGGCACGCTGCTCTGGTCGTCGAATTTCAGCATCGGCGTCAACATCTTCTTCGCCGTCAACCGCTGCCTCGCGTCGCTCATGCAAGGCTTCCCGCAGTACACGCCGTCGATGAACGAAATCCACCATATCCACAAGCTCGACCACCCGAGCGGCACAGCCATCACACTCGCCGAGGGCATCGAGGCCAAATGCAACCGCATCGACGCCTGGACCGAAGATGCCGAGAAAGCCAACGACTCGACGATGCTGATCAGCCATGAGCGAATCGGCGAAGTTCCGGGCACCCACACAATCACGTGGGATTCGCCTGTCGACGCTATCACCATAGAGCACCGCGCCAAGAGCCGCGATGGGTTCGCCCTCGGCGCCGTCGTCGCTGCCGAATGGCTCAAAGGAAAGCGCGGCTTCCAGACAATGAACAAGATGATGAACGAACTCGTGGCCAACGCCGCCATTCTCGACCTTCTGCAATGAACAAAATAACCTTCAAGGAGGACTTTCAGCGCCGCCTGCGCGAGACTAAGCCCACACGCTGGGTGCGCTTTGCTGTCGTAGCACTGGTGTTCCTCGGCTGGGTAGCCTGGATGGGCAACTGGTGGCTCGCGCTGCTGATTTTCCTGCTGTTTGACATCTACATCACCGGCTATATCCCCTTCACATGGTGGAAAAAGAGCCCGAATCCGCTTACGCGCACCGTGATGAGCTGGGTCGACGCGATTGTCTATGCGCTGATTCTCGTCTATTTCGTGTTTGCCTTCATCGGGCAGAACTATCAGATACCCTCGTCGTCGCTCGAGAAATCGCTGCTCGTCGGCGACTATCTGATGGTCGACAAGATGGCCTACGGACCGCGCGTGCCTCAGACTCCCATCCACTTCCCGCTGGTGCAGAACACCCTGCCGCTGATAAACACAAAGAGCTACATCGAAACCCCGCAGCTTAAATATCATCGCCTGAAAGGGTTTGGCAACGTTGAGCGCGGCGACATTGTTGTGTTCAACTTCCCCGCGGGCGACACCGTTGCGCTGAAAGTGCAGAACCCCGACTACTACACGCTCCTGGCGCTCTACGGCCGCGAAGGCGTTGAGGGCAATCCCGACAGCTTCGGCGAGATTATCTATCGCCCGGTCGACCGCCGCGAAAACTACGTGAAGCGTGCCGTAGGATTGCCCGGCGAGACGATTTCGATTGTCGACGGAGTTATCCATATCGACGGCCAAGCGCAGCCGCAGCCCGAAGACGCGCAGTTCAACTACTACTTCCAGACTCCCCGCCCGATGGCCGACGCCGATTGGGAAACGCTCGGCGTTGCTGTCGACGACCGCCACGATATCGCCGTCTCTGCAGCCGACTCTTCCAACGTGCGTGCCCTGGGATTCGACGTTGCTGAAAACGGCTACATCCCGCCAATATATCTCAGCCCGCTTACCGAGACGATGCTCACGAAGCTGGAGCAGCTTATGCCCGGCGTGAATCTGATGAAGATGCAGGCTGCCAAGGGAGAGTATCTCTTCCCCGCCGGCGTTGCCGACGACTGGACCCGCGCCGACTACGGTTCGCTGTGGATACCGAAAAAGGGCGCAACGATTGAGCTCAACCCGCAGACGTGGGCAACCTACAACCGCGCAATCCGCAACTACGAAGGTCACCACGACGCTTATCTCAGCGCCGACGGCACGGTTTATATCGACGGCAAACCTGCCGACAACTACACCTTCGAGATGGACTATTACTTCATGATGGGCGACAACCGCGACAATTCGCTCGACTCGCGCTATTGGGGATTCGTGCCCGAGGACCATATCGTCGGCAAGCCGCGAATGATTCTTATCTCGTTCGACAAGGATAAGGGCTGGTTCAACGGTCGCATCCGCTGGAACCGCATCTTCCGCAGCGCCAACCCGAAATGAGTCAGAGTCGTCAGCGCGTGAAATCGGCGAATCTGCGCATAGTTCTGCCGCCGCTATTGCTGCCGTCAGTGCCTGTCGTGGCGATGATTGCGGCCGCTGCGGAGACAACGTTAGATTTTTCGCGTCTGTTCGACAAGCGCAAGAAAGACGCCCACCGCTATCAAATTGCCGATACGCGCGGCGCGCTGCGGCTGACTGTTCCCATTGCCCATCCCCACGGCATTCGGCGGGCTACATGGACCGACGTGACGGTCTCCGACCACGGAGAGTGGTGGAACGTTCACCGTACGGCGTGGGAATCGGCCTACGGTCGCACGCCTTTCTTTGAATTCTACGCCGACGATTTCGCTCCCTTTTTCAGTTGCCACGGCGACGGAGCCACGCTGCTCGAGCTTCATCGGCGAGCCAACGGCGCACTATTCCGCCTCGCGGGAATCGACACGAAGATAGACTATGCAACAACCCCCGAGCAACTGCCCGAGGGTAGCATCGCCATCGACCCCGCAGAGATCGATGTCGCGGAGACACCCTATTGGCAAGTCAGAGCCGACCGCCTTGGGTTTATGACGGGTATGAGCGGGATAGATCTGTTGTTCAACGAAGGACCGGAGACCCCCCTACGGCTATCAGAGCGAATTGAGAGCTCGGAGCTCTTCAAGAACCTCGAAGCGCGACATGTGGCGGCGGCGCTTTAGCGTCTCGGCAAAGTCGCGCGCAACAGACTGCACGCCGCGATGGCTGAACACGCGGTAGAGATTGGAATAGGCGTGCTCGAACACGCGGCGGCTCTCATCCTCCTCCAGGCCGCAACTGTCGTGACCTTCCTGAGCCACGCGCTCGGCGAGCATGGCTTTTATCTCCTGCTCGATGACGCCTCTGTCGAGAATCAACCGCCGGCACATAACGTTGGATATAAGCATCGCCACCGACAGCCCGAAATTCTGGAACATCGTGCGCCATACAACCGATGCCGACAGTCGCGGATTGCCCGAGAAATAAAATTCATCGTGCATCTCAATCATGTTGCCGGGAGCGGCATCGAGCGACACGGCTGAGAGCATCTCCTCGCCGTTGAACACCACCAAACCTACGGTCATTCCTGTAGCGCCGTAGCATTTGTCATCTTCGTTTCTATATCCAAGTTGGTTTTCCATAATTTGTCAGACAGAGGGTTATTAGAGAAACATTTCGCGGGGCGCGAGGTTCACTCGGCGGCCGAATTGACCGGCACGAGGAACACCTGGGTCGGGAAATGGTCGGAGTATCCGCCGAGGAAGCGTCCGCCGGCAAACGTGCGCCAGGGCATTCCGCGATATTTCTCCTCGGTTTGTTTGAGGAATTCGATATCCATGATTTCAGCGCCGTCGTAGAGCAGCGTCGCGCCATTGTCGCGCAGCAGGGTGCCGCTGACGAGAATCTGGTCGAAGAGATTCCACTGCCCGCGGTAGGTAAGCGTGCCCTTGCCATGGTCGAGAATGCTCCACCAGGGGTTGAAGAAGTCGTGAGGGCCAACGTCGTAGATGTCGCGATGTCCGCCGACGATCTTAGCCACCGACTTGTCGGCGGGGTCGTCGTTCAAGTCGCCCATGACGATGATTCCCTGCCAGGGATTTTCGGCCCAGAGCGAGTCGGCGATATGGCGCGTGAGCTCAGCGGCGGCAGCGCGTTTGGGCTCCGAGCGCTCCTGTCCGCCGAGACGCGACGGCCAGTGGTTGACGATAACGCTCAGCGAGTCGTTGCCGAGCAGACCGGTGACGCAGAGCTGGTCGCGAGTGCGGAAATCAGGGTCGTCGTCAACGTAGAGGAAGTGGGTCGTTACGTTCAGCACCTCAAACTGCTCGGGGTCGTAGAAGAGCGCTACGTCGATGCCGCGCGGGTCGGGCGAATCGTGGTGGACAATCCCCAGGTTGCGGTTGCGCAGCGGCGCAGCGTTGGCCAGGTCGCGCATAACGTCGATATTCTCAACCTCGGCTACTCCGATAATGGCCGGTCCGGCGTGAGTCATCGGAGTGACGAGATTGGCTATGGCGTTAGCGAGGTTATTGATTTTTATGGCGTATTTTTTCGAGTCCCATTGGTTCTTTCCGTTGGGAGAGAATTCGAGATCCCAGCGACCGTTGGAGTTGATGGTGTCGAAAAGGTTCTCCAGATTGTAGAAGGCTACGCCGTAGGTTTTGCGGGCGGCTGTAGCGTCGTTCGTAGCAGCCTGCGCAAGCGATGCGAGCGCAAGCGAAAGAACTATCAGCAGACTTGAAAAGCGTTTCATCGAGATAGTGTTAAACGTGACATGATTGGTTCTGAATCAATACTGTTCGGTAGCCGAGGGGAAGTCGACGGCTTTGACGTCGGCAACATATTTCTCCAGGCCGTCGGTGATAACGGCGGCGAGGTCGGCGTAGCGGCGGAGGAATTTGGGCGAGAAGCCGTGGTTCATGCCCATCATATCCTGGAACACGAGAATCTGTCCGTCGCATCCGCTTCCGGCGCCGATGCCGATAACGGGGCAGCTTACCTCGGCAGCAACGCGCGAGGCGAGTTCGGCGGGAACCTTTTCGAGAACGATGGCGAAGCAGCCGATTTCGTCGAGCATCTTGGCGTCGGCCATCAGCTTGGCGGCCTCAGCCTCCTCTTTGGCGCGGACGTTGTAGGTGCCGAATTTGTTGATGCTCTGGGGAGTGAGTCCGAGGTGACCCATGACGGGGATTCCGGCTGTAAGTATTCGCTCGATTGATTCGCGGATTTCAGCACCTCCCTCGAGTTTGAGTGCCTCGGCATTGGTTTCTTTCATAACTCTTACGGCCGACGCGAGAGCCTCCATCGGATTGCCCTGGTAGGTGCCGAAAGGGAGGTCGACCACAACGAGTGCACGCTTCACGGCGCGAGCCACGCTGCGGGCATAGATAATCATCTCGTCGAGTGTAATGGGGAGCGTTGTGGCGTTTCCGGCCATAACATTCGAGGCTGAGTCGCCAACGAGGATGAGGTCCATTCCGGCACCGTCGACGAGTGTGGCAGTTGTGAAATCGTAAGCCGTCAGGCAAGCTATCTTTTCTCCGCGCTGCTTCATCTCCGCGAGGCGACGAGTTGTTACTTTGGGTTTCTGTTCAGTGTAGGTTGACATTTTCGTATCAAAATTGTTAGACACAAATTGAACTCATTCAAAAGTCGCCGCAAAGTTACGCACAAAAATAAAAAAAACGGTCATCTTCGGCTGGAATTGCAAAATATGCGGCGTTCTCAACTATCCGTCGGCGGCGAGCCTGAGTCTCGGCGAAAATTCTTAACTTTGCGGCGTCATGAAAGCAATATGTGTCTATGGCGCCTCAAGCAGCCATATCGATGAGAAATATAAAGCCGCCGCTCGCCGTCTGGGTTCGCTCGTAGCCGAAGCGGGCTATGCGCTCGTAAGCGGTGGCGGACGCGGCGGTCTGATGGCCGAAGCTATCGACGGCGCCACCGAAGCGGGCGGCCCGACAATCGGCGTTTTGCCGCAATTTATGGTCGACAAGGAGTGGCAACACCCCGCACTGACCACGCTGATAGTCACTCCCGATATGCACACACGCAAACGCACGATGGCCTCGCACGCCGCAGCGGTTGTTGCCATGCCCGGCGGTATCGGGACCCTCGAGGAGCTGATGGAAATCGTCACATGGCGGCAGCTCGGACTCTACGCCGGCACGGTTGTGATTCTCAACGTCGACGGATTCTACGACCCGCTGCTTTCGATGCTCGACCGCTGCGCCGAGCAAGGGTTCATGCGCCCCGGCTCAGAGCGCCTTTGGCATGTGGCCATCGACGCCGACGAAGCGATGAAGATTATTCTCCAACATATCTGATAGTCCAAGATGCCCGACGAAGCTTCAGCCCTTTTTGGTGAGACTCTGAACCACGCTCCGCTCGGCGACGACACGCTTTCTGCGCGCTTCGAGCCGACGCTGACGCTGCCCGTCGGGCTCGATACGCTCCATTGCGTTGAACTTCACGCCCCGACCGACCGGCTTGCGATCTACACACCCGGGCGAGCGCCTGCATCGCGCGGACTGCAGCCCGAACCGCGTCCGGAGCTTCCCGGCAATGATTATGGCGTCATGGCTCTACTGATGGCGGTAATCGTGCTGTTAGCGCTCAACTGCCGCCATTACGGCACGTTTTTTAAGACGTTTGTCTCCGACCTGCTGAAAGTTCGCGAGCGCGACAACGTGTTCAACGACCACACGCTATCCGAGAGCCGTATCACCCTGGTGCTTCTCATCACGCTCTGCGTCAGCGAAGGGATTCTCTTTTTCGCAGCGCTCGGCCGCTTAGGGATGGAGCTGCCGCTGCAGTTGTTTGCATCAATCGCCTCCTTGACCGTCGCCGCCGGAATCTATTATCTCTGGCAGGTTGCCACCTACGCCGCGGTAGGCTATCTCTTCACCGCCCCATGGCTGTCGCGCCAATGGCTGCGCGGATTCAACGCCTCGCAAGCCCTGCTCGGAATCTGTCTGTTGCTGCCGGCCGTCGGCATTCTTTTCCGCCCGGAATTCACCGCGGGCTTCCTGATTCTCGCCGCCACGCTATATATAATTGCCCGAATCATATTTATCTGCAAAGGCTTTAAAATTTTTTATCATAATAGTTTTTCCCTAGTCTACTTTATTTTGTACCTTTGCACCCTGGAAATTGCACCGTTCTTTCTGATCTGCCGCGGCGTTAATTTTCTGATCAAACTTAGCAACATTTAAGACATAAACACGACGGTAGTGAAAGTAAAAAAAATTCTTGTTTCCCAACCACGTCCCACGTCTGAGAAATCACCGTATTTCGACATTGCCGAAAGATATGGAGTAGACATTGAGTTCCGCCCTTTCATTAAGGTTGAAGGTTTGACGGCAAAGGAGTTCCGTCAGCAGAAAATCAATATTGCCGATTTCACCGCGATTATTTTCACGGCGCGCACGGCTATTGACCACTTCTTTCGTCTGGCCGAGGAGACTCGCGTGACAATCCCCGACACGATGAAATATTTCTGCACATCTGAGTCGATCGCGCTCTATCTGCAGAAATATATCGTCTACCGAAAGAGAAAGATTTTCCATGGCAGCACCGGCAAGGTAGAGGAGCTGCTGCCCTACCTTAAGAAACACAACAAAGAGAAATTTCTCTATGCTGTGAGCGACGTTCATAACGACGAGCCTAACGCAATCGACACGGCGGGCATAAACTATACGAAGGCGGTAATGTATCGCACAGTCAGCAACGACTTCGGTCCCGACGAGAAGTTCGACTACGACATGCTCGTATTCTTCAGCCCTGCCGGTATCGACTCGCTGCTCAAGAACTTCCCGGATTTCAACCAGGGCGACATCAAAATCGCTTGCTACGGAGTTCCCACGGCAAAAGCTGTTACCGACGCCGGAATGCGCCTCGACATCGAAGCCCCGACGCCCGAAACCCCCTCGATGCCTGCCGCTCTCGACAACTATCTGAGCAAACAACAGGACTGACCGACACTTCGCGATGCCCTCCTCCACCCGACTATATAAGTGCGAGCGACTCTGTTCGCTCACGGCTATAAACGCTTTATTCTCGCCGGCTACAGCAGCCGGCGGGAATAAGTCTATTATGGCTTACCCTTGGCACGCGGTCTGGAGGCGACGCGATGCTGCCGACTCTCCCGCCCCGCTGCGGTTTCTTATCAGCGTCCCCAAGCGCCGGCTGCGCCATGCCGTCGACCGCGTTGCAATGCGCCGTCGCTGCCGTGAGGCTTACCGCCTGAACAAGGAGCTGATTGCGCCTACGGTGGCTGCCGACGTGGTGTTCATCTATGTCGGCGACCGCACTACCGACTATGCCCGCACGGTCCGCGCCGTGCGCAAGATATTGGAACGTATCACCATCGACTCGGCCACAGTCGAGGCCGTCAACCAACCGCAATGACCCTCGGCCGCGTCATGTCATCGCTGCTGATTCTCCCCATCAGGTTTTATCAGCTTTGCATCTCGCCGATGTTTCCGCCGGCGTGCCGATTCACGCCCACTTGCAGCCAATATGCTATCGAGGCTTTGCGCCGCCACGGCCCCGTGCGAGGGCTTTGGCTTGCAGTGCGCAGGATTTTGCGATGCCACCCCTGGGGCGGCTCAGGTTATGATCCCGTGCCATGATTGCCGACTGCCACACCCACAATCTTGCCGCAACCGACGCCATAATCAGCGTCGCGACTGATTTCGACCGGTTCGACCCGTCGAAACCCTACTCCGTCGGGATTCATCCGTGGCATACGGCCAACGCCGCCCGCGACGATTTTCAACGGCTCGAGCATTTGGCTGTGCTGCCCCACGTCGTAGCTATCGGCGAGACCGGCATCGACCGCAACCGAGGAGCCGAACGCGACCTACAGATTGACATTTTCCGGCGCCAGGCCGAGCTGGCCGACGCGGTCGGCAAACCGCTGATAATCCATTGCGTAGGCGGTTGGAACGATATCCTGCAGGTGCGCCGCGAGCTTCTTCCGCAGCAGCCCTGGATAGCCCACGGATTCCGCGGTAAACCCGAATTGGCCCGGCAGCTGATTGATGCCGGACTCTACATCTCCCTGGGCGAGAGGTTTAATCCCGCCGCGGCCGAAATAATCCCTTTGGAGCGTTTGTTTGTTGAAACAGATGAGTCAAAGCTCTCGATTGAGGAGATTGCCCGACGCATCTCCCCGCCGGCTCTCGGAGCCTCAATCGACAATATCAACAGAATAATTCTACGAAACTCTTATGGCAGTAAAAAACCTACTATTTGACCTAGGCGGAGTCATAATGGATATCCGCCGCGAGAATTGCATCGAGGCATTCCGCCGCATCGGCATGGCCGACCCCGGAATGTTTCTCGGCGAATATGTTCAGGCCGGACCGTTCGGCGCGCTCGAATCGGGCGCGATAACCCCGGCGGAATTCCGCGCCGAATTGCGCCGCTATCTGCCCGAGGGAGTAACCGACGAGCAGATCGACGAAGCTTTCGAGCGGTTTCTCGTAGGAATCCCCGTCGAGCGGTTGCGTCAGCTCGAGGAGCTTCGCGGAAAATACCGACTCTATCTGCTGTCGAACACCAACGCCATAATGTGGAATTCAATGATTGCCGCCGAGTTTCGCAAGGACGGCCACGACATCAACCATTATTTCGACGGCTTGCTGACCTCGTTTGAGGCAAAATGTATGAAGCCTGCCGCTGAGATTTTCCGGCTGGCAGAGAGCCGCTACGGCATACGCGCCGACGAGACTCTCTTTCTCGACGACTCGGCAGCCAACACCTCCGAAGCCGAGAAATCGGGCTTCCGGGCGCTCACCGTTGCCCCCGGCAATGAGTTTATGACAATGCTGAAAGCGAACGGCTATGCGTGAGAAACCGGCGGTTATGGCCACAATCGGGATGTTCGACGGCGTTCACCGCGGGCATCGGTTTGTTATCGACAATCTCGTCAGCCGCGCCCATGCCGAGGGGATGACGCCGATGGTCGTGACGTTCAGCAACCACCCGCTGTCGGTCGTACGCCCCGAAGCTGCCCCGAAGATACTCACCGGACCGGCGAAAAAAGCTGATTTGCTTCACGCGTTGGGCGTTGAGGATGTAGTAGTTGAGGAGTTTACCCCCGAGCTGCGGAAGCTGACGGCTGAGCAGTTTCTGACGATGTTGCGCGATAAATATGGCGTTGGCCGTCTGCTCATCGGATACGACCACACGTTCGGGAGCGATTCGCCCCGCACCCCCGAGGCGTTCCGCCAACTCGGAGAGCGCCTGGGCATAGAGGTTGAGATTCTGCCCCAACTACCCCACTACGGCGAGCGCATCTGCAGCACGACAATCCGCAACCTCATCGGCGCCGGGCGCGTTGAGGATGCCGCCGCCATGCTCGGCCATCCGTTTGCGGTCGAGGGAACCGTCGTCGAGGGCCACCAGTTGGGACGCACTATAGGATTTCCGACGGCGAATGTCGACGTCGACTCGTCGCTCATGATTCCCGGTGGAGGCGTATATGCTGCCGTGGCAACGCTCGCCGACGGCAGCCGGCATCGCTCGATGGTCAATATCGGACGCCGCCCGACGGTCGACAACCCCGACGCGCCCCTGACTATCGAGGCTCATCTGATTGGCTTCAAGGGGAATCTCTATGGCCAACTGCTTACGCTCGATTTCGTTGGGCGTCTGCGCGACGAAAAGCGATTTGGCTCGGTCGAGGAGCTGCAGTCAGCTCTCACTGCCGACGCCGCAGCCGCCCTCGAGGTGCTGAGCAAAGTGCCATAACGCCAACCCGGCCGAGACGGCCACGTTGAGCGAATGTTTCGTGCCGCACTGCGGAATCTCCAGGCAGACGTCGGCGGCATCAACCACGGCCTGGTCAACACCGTGCACCTCGTTGCCGACAACAACAGCATACTTTCCGGCAGACTCCGGACGGAATCGCTGCAGCTCAACGCTCCCCTTCACCTGCTCAAGCACGCAAATCTTATAGCCCGACGCCTTCAGAGCGTCGACGCACTCCATTGTAGTTGCGTAATATCTCCAGTCAACCGACTCCTCGGCGCCCAAGGCCGTCTTGTGGATTTCGGGCGACGGCGGCGTTGCGGTTATGCCGCAGAGCGCAACGCATTCGAGGCCAAAGGCGTCCGATGTGCGAAACATCGAGCCTATGTTGTTGAGCGATCGGACGTTGTCGACCACCAGCGTCAGCCGCAGTTTCGGCTTTTGACGAAAGACCTCGACCGAATCACGGTCGAGGTCCCATATTGTTTTCTTCTCCATTCGGTAGGATTAGATTCCGACTCTTAGTCGATGATGTCGAATCCGCAGTAGGGACGAAGCACTTCGGGAACAACGATTCCTTCGGGGGTCTGGTTGTTTTCGAGCAGTGCGGCCATGATGCGGGGCAGAGCGAGAGCCGAGCCGTTGAGCGTGTGGCAAAGGCGAGTTTTCTTGTCCTCGCCGCGATAGCGACATTTCAGACGATTTGCCTGATAGGTTTCGAAGTTGCTGACCGACGAAACCTCAAGCCAACGCTTCTGGGCTGCCGACCACACTTCGAAGTCGAACGTAATAGCAGAGGTGAAACTCATGTCGCCGCCGCAGAGACGGAGTATATGCCAGGGCAAACCGAGCTTGTCGAGCAGACCTTGAACGTGGTCCTTCATCTCTTCGAGCGCAGCGTAGGAGTTTTCGGGTTTCTCGATGCGTACAATCTCAACCTTGTCGAACTGGTGGAGACGATTCAGACCGCGAACATCCTTGCCGTAGCTGCCGGCCTCGCGGCGGAAGCAGGCCGAGTAGGCGCAATTCTTGATGGGGAGGTCGCGCTCGGCGAGAATAAAGTCGCGATAGAGGTTAGTGACGGGCACCTCGGCTGTAGGGATGAGATAGAGATTATCGAGCGTCACGTGATACATCTGGCCCTCCTTGTCGGGCAGCTGGCCTGTGCCGTAGCCCGAAGCCTCGTTGACAACGTAGGGTGGCTGCACTTCCAGATAGCCGGCTTTTCCGGCCTCGTCGAGGAAGAACTGAATCAGTGCGCGCTGCAGACGGGCGCCTTTGCCGAGATACACCGGGAAACCTGCGCCGGTGATTTTCACACCGAGGTCGAAGTCGATAAGGTTGTATTTTTTAGCCAGATCCCAGTGGGGAAGGGCATCCTCGGGGAGGTCGGGCATCGGTCCGCCGGTTTTCTCCACAACGTTGTCGGCAGCTGTAAGTCCGGCGGGAACAGCATCGCAGGGGAGATTGGGGACAGTCAGCAGTATGTCGCGGATTTCGCGTTCGGTAGCGGCGAGATTGTCGGCAACAGCCTTCAGCGAGGCCTTCAGCTCGGCAACGCGGGCTTTGATTGCCTCGGCCTCTTCGCGTTTGCCCTGTTTCATCAGGGCGCCAATCTGAGCGGAGAGTTTGTTGAGCTCGGCTGCGGTAGTATCGTTTTCGAGCTGAGCTGCGCGGCGACGGTCGTCGAGCGCAATTACGTCGTTGATGGCTTTCGAGCCGTCGAATCCTTTGATTGCAAGGCGCTCAACTACGCGCTGCGGATTCTCTTTTATTTGCTGTAGTGTAAGCATAAGATTCAAGCGAG
>CAYNSG010000020.1:0-3784 GCA_964399885.1 uncultured Bacteroides sp. | reverse complement strand
CAGGTTTGGTCAGAGAATGGCAACCTTGGCGGCACGACCGTCGGGGAGCACTACGATGTAGACGCCCGGGCGAAGCGACGTTGCGCTTACTCTGCCGCCATTGACGGTGAAGATTTTCGAGCCGGTGGGAGCGATGATATTGTTGCCATCAACGTCGATTTCAGCAGCAGCTGCCGCGTCGGTTGCAACATCGTCGATTCCCGTGGGGTTGATCCAGACGTTCATTCCGCAGACAACTCCGGCTTCCTTGCCGCGCTCAACGAGTATCGCCAGGAAATAGGTAGCCTCGGTAACTTCGATTGCATTGGTGAAGAGAGTGCCGGTCTGTGGCGTCAGGCTGACGTTGGCATTGGTTGTATAGTAGATATCGTAGTCGACAACCGATGCATCCTCGGGGAGGATGTTGAGGTAGACGGCTTCGGTCTGCTCGTCGGTCGACGTGATGAATCTAACGCGTCCGCTTACTTTTGCTGTTCCTGCCGATGCGGGGATAACCATTACGCGGATTGTGCTGACAGCGCCGCGGGCTTTGCCGGGCTCCTGCAGGCAGGCGTAGACGGTTGTCGATTCGGTGAATGTCATCGGAGTGCGATAGAGGCGCGAACAGCTGCGTTCGTTGCCTATTGAGTACCAAATTTCGGTTCCTTCGGCAACTTCGCCCTGCGGAGCGATAGTCAGGGTGGTCTTGCCGTCGCCGGCGGTGGCCGAGAATGCTATGTCGCCGCTGGGCTGCAGGGCGGTGAATACCACATGGGTGTGACCGCTCTCGACATTCAGCCCGTTGACGGCTTTGGCGTGCATATAGGTGCTGGAGGTGACGGCAAACGGATGCTGATACTGATACCAGTTCAGGTTGTCGGGGTTATCTCCGAACGCATACATGATAGTGGCGCCGCGGGTGGGACAAGTGAGACGTACGAGCGTCATTCCCTGGAACGAGGCCTCGATTTCGCCGAATTCGTTAGGCTCGTCGGCTACAGTTGTTCCGGAATCGAACGAAACCTCGACGGGCTCGGTCATCTCAAGGTGAGTAGCCTGCACGGGCCACATCTCCATCTGCACATCGCGTCCGGGAGTGCCGAGCATCACGTAGCCGATGATATGATAGCTGTCGCCGTCGACGAAGTCGTTGGTCGGCTCGCCGACTTCAACGCCGCTGGCGTCGCGTTCGTGGATGGTAACTTTGCCCAGCTTGCCAACCATCATCGGGTGGGTGGCATTGTCGTTTGATTCGGTGATTGTCCAGATTTCGGGATTAAGGGTCGTTCCTGCGCCGTCGGCTTTTGCCTGGGGAGCATGGACGGTAACGTTCATCAGGCGCACCATTCGTCCGGGGTGGACGTTGATGTTGAGCTCCGAAGCGTCGACCGGAACGGGCAGATAGTCAACATTGTCCTGCTCGGTGGCGGCTGTCGGCACGAATGTGTCGGCAAATCCGTCGGCAACGGCGAGGTGGTTGCCGTTTTCGTCGATTTTATGACCCATCGTGAAGCCGGTCATCATATCGCCTTTGTTGATGCCTCGGTTATCCCAGCCGTCGGTGCGGAACACCGGCAGATAGTTGCCGAGAATATCGTAGAGGAACAGATACTGCCCGCCGATTCCGGCTACGCGTGTACGGCCCGTGAAGCGGTAGGTTCCGCCCGGCTCGGTCCACTGCAGGAAGTTGAGGATGAATTGAACGTCGCGGCTGTTCTTGACGAAGCGGCGAACAACAACATCGCTGGGCGTGTAGCCCGGAGCCGACGCGAAGGCGCGGATTTCAACGGTGTTGTCCGACAGCGGAATTTCATCGGTGTACTCGATGCGAGAGCCCAGGTTGTTGAGCGGGTCGAGACCGTCGATGGAGTAGTAGATCTTCACATCGCCGTCAACCGCGAGTCCGTCGACGGTTGTAGTCTTGGCGTTCATGACGATGCTTCCGTTGACAAACGGCTGCTCGATATCGTCGCGGTTAGCGGCAGCGATAGTGCTCAGATAGACGTCGGGTAGGGCGAGCTTACCGGCAGCGCCAGTGAACTCAATCGGGGCGAACGAGAAGCCGTTGCTACCATCGATAAGCACAACGCCGGTGATGTTGTATTTCGTGTTTTCGAAATATGCCTCGCTGAAGCCTCCGCGGAACGTGAAGATGTTGAAGTTCATCTGCGTAGGTTGGTCGCCGGCAATGTCGAGCGTGTAGACGTAGCGGTCAGTGGCGTCAGGGTCGGGGTTGTCGGTGCGACTGACGGTCACTCCGGCAAGCGTGATCAAACACATCTGGTCCTTCTCGGTGAATTTGAACGCTGTTCCGTTGCCGTCGGAGCTCTCGGTGTAGTCGATGTTGCGCACTTCGGGGTCGAAGCTGTAGCCTTCGATGTGGTCAACAAAGTTGAATGTGCGTGCATAGCCGGTGCTTTCGCCGAGCAGGTTGCCGTTGACTTCCAGCGGAACGATTGCGAAACCGGTGATGACGTCGCCCTCCTTCAGCGGGCGAGTTTCGTTGGCGTCAAGGTCGTAGATTTCAGCGTTCCAGCCGTTGGTGTTGCGTATGAGCAGGCGGTGGATATACTCTTCGGCGCCTTCGCCCATGTGGGCTTCACTGTAGTCGCGAACGTAGATGAATCGATCTGTGACCTCTTCGATAATGGCGTTGCCGGTCATGCGATAGACGGAGTTGGAGCTGTTGTCGAGCGTTGAGTTGAATATTCCTTCTTTGTAGGCATGAATGCTTTCAACGTCGCGAGCAACTTTCTTGACCAATCGCACTTTCGCAGGCTCCATGCTCGTCAGTCCGTTGAGGACGCTGAACACTTCGAGACGCACTCCCGTAGTCACTGCATAGTTGTAGCTCAAGAGATTAACCGTAATCTTATCGCCGGTGGCGTCCTGGAGCTCGCCGCCTTCAATGCGGTATTTGAACGTTGAGTTTTCGCCCGAGGCGCCTTCTGCACGGATTTCAATCACGTCGGAGATGGCGTTGGCGGTGATATAACCCTGCGCATCGGGGGTTCCGGCGAAGGAATTGGGCGAATAGAGCGTCGGCGTAGCGGGGCAGCGGAGGATATCGGCAACGGGGAAGATGGCGAGGTCGGCTCCGACAAGCCCAATGATGCCGCGAACGTAATATTTCTGCCCTACAATCAGGTTGTTGACATTGACGGCAAACTCTTTGAACTGGTCGTAGAGGCGGATTGATTCGCCGTTGGTCATTTCGAATATGCCGTTGCCGCGCCACGTCAGCGAGCGGAGTTCAACGTAGCGGTCGAGATCGATGTCGCGAGTAATGGTTGTGCGGTTTTTGGGGAGCTGCAGTCGACGCCCTTCTTCGTTGAGTCGCCAGGTGTCGTCCTCAACGGGGCTGCCGAGAAGCGGAATCATCGACTCGGTGTCGCTGTTGAGCGACAGTTGCGGCATCCCGTTGCCGTAGGGGTAGCGGATGAAGGCGTAGAGCGTGCCGGCTTTGAGCACCCACGATTTGTTGCGGTTCTCCTGAGTCATGATTTCGGCAAAACCCGCAGGCCAGCCGCCGCGATAGTTCTCGACGCCGGTCACTTTCATTACCGTGCCGTTCTTCGAGAGCAGATAGAGATATTTTGTGATGTCGTTTACGGCGCTGTTTGAGCTGTAGAAGCCTATAAGGCGCAGGTCCTCATTGATGTTCACAAGACTGTTGTCGGCGAATGATCCGAACCACTGTGTTTTTTGGCTTACGAAAGTATTCCCTGCGGAAAGTCGGGTGAAATCGACATATAGGTATAGGCGGTTAATGCGCCCAATTTAGTCTTTTGATACTAAGCGTTTT
>CAYNSG010000019.1:9690-17971 GCA_964399885.1 uncultured Bacteroides sp. | reverse complement strand
ACGCTCAACTCAGTTGCGCTCTGCCTAGGGTTAATCACAAATCGAAGTCTCCGACTTCGGGAATGGCAAGTTCAACCGACAATATCTGATTGAGGCAGATTCCGCTGCTATCAAGGGGAATTAAAATACATAAGCGGTCGCTCCCTCGGCAGAACTCGCGGGATTGCGTGAGGATGCGCCGTAGATAGTGCAGACAATTCAAGGAGGATTTATACAATGAGAGAGGAGGAAGTTGGTGGATTAGCGGAAAAAGTGTAATTTTGTGGGCGACGAATGTTCGGAATGATGAATTTTTGCGGGCCGGAGGCAGGAATGTTAAACCGGGAGCAATTGTTAAACAGGAATGTTAAACCGAAGGCAATTGTTAGGCCGGAAGCATGAATGTTAAACCGGAGGCAGGATTCTCGGGGCCGGATGTTTGATTCTAAAATTTGATATTAGAACTATTAGATGGTTGAATGATATCGTTGTTTCTCACAAGTAGCCCTACGCTGGGGTGGGCGGGTTCGCTGAATCCGGCGAATGGTTTTGTCGATGAGCTGCGCAAGGCGTTGGTTCGTCCGATAAAGTGTGTGATGGTCAGCTCTTATCCCGACGATGTGGAGATTACCGACCGCATGGCGTGGGAGCTTCGCGAATGCTTTGAGTGGGCGAAGATGAAGTTTAATCATTTTGAGGTTATAGACCGGCGTACGGTGCGCTACGCTCCGAGGATAATCCGCAATGCTAACTTCGTGATTCTCTGCGGAGGACACGTGCCGACGGAGAATGCTTTTTTCCATCAGATTCATCTGCGCGAGCTGCTCGAGGGTTTTTCAGGAGTCGTGATGGGAATCAGCGCGGGGTCGATGAATTGCGCCTCGACGGTGTTTGCTCCGCCGGAGCTTGAGGGTGAGGCTAAGAATGCCGACTATCGTCAGTACTATAAAGGGTTAGGGTTGACCGACGTCAATCTGATGCCACACTTTCAGAATATGCGTAATGCACGCGTCGACGGTTATCTTCTCGTGCGCGAATTGATGGCTCCGCAGAGCTACGACAAGATGATCTATTGCCTCTGCGACGGGGCGTATATCCACGTGACGCCCGAGCGGACGTTGCTTTGCGGCGAGACGTATCGCCTTAGCCGTGGCGTTGTGCGCAAGGTTTGCCACGACGGCGAGTGCAAGCGAATCGGCCCGGGCGGACGTCTCCATAAACTAAGTACTTAACTTAAATACAATAGACACAAAAACTTAACGTCAGAAAAACTAATAACATGAATTTCGTTTACATTTCTCCTAACTTTCCTGATGCAGCGTGGAAATTTGTCCATGCTCTGAATGCCAACGGTGTGACCGTTCTTGGCATCGGCGATCAGCCCTACGACGAGCTGCTGCCGCAGCTTAAAGAGTCGTTGACAGAGTACTACAAGGTAGGCACTCTCGAAAACTACGATGAGGTTATGCGCGGCATGGCCTACTTCACGTGGAAGTATGGCAAAATCGACTGGGTAGAGTCGAACAACGAGTACTGGCTCGAACTCGATGCGCGTCTGCGCACGGATTTCAACGTTCCGAACGGCATCCGCATGGATCGAATCAACGCCATCAAGGAGAAGTCGGAGATGAAGAAATACTACGCCGCGGGCGGTATCCGCACAGCGCGCCAAATCAAGTCGGCCCAAGGCTTGGAGGCCGTCAAGAAGTTTGCAGGCGACGCCGGATATCCGCTGTTTGCGAAGCCCGACGTTGGTGTTGGTGCTGTCGATACGTTCAAGATTATCGACGAGGCCGACCTTGAGGCGTTTTTCGCCGAGGCAGCCCATGCCGACCACTATGTGATCGAGGAGTACGTCACGGGCAACATATGCGACTACGACGCCATTGTCGATTCGAAGGGCGAACCGATTTTCGAGTCGTGGAGCATCTGCCCGCCGTCGATTGCCGACATCGTTGAGCAGAATCTCGAATCGGTCTACCATGTAGAGAAGGAGATGAACGAGAACCTTCGCTTCTGGGGCCGCCAGACGGTGAAGGCGTTCGGCGTCAAGAGCCGTTTTGTCCACCTGGAGTTCTTCCGCTTGGAGCGTCCCCACAAAGGGTTGGGCAACGTTGGCGACTTCGTGGCGCTGGAGGTGAATATGCGCCCCGGCGGCGGATATACGCCCGACATGATAAACTATGCTCATTCGACCGACGTTTATAAGATATGGGCCGACATGGTGGCCTACGACAGCACGCAGGTGCCCACCGACGGACAGAACTTCTACTGTGTGTTTGCCGGGCGTCGCGACGGCGTGGAGTATAACATCGACCACGAAGGGATGCTCAGCAAGTACGGCAAGGTGCTGCGTCAGTCGCCGCGTGTGCCCGAAGCGTTGTCGGGAGCTATGGGCAATCAGTCGTATATCGCCACCTTCTCGGCTGAGGATGAAATGAACGAATTTATTTCTGACATCTACGACAGAAAACTTCATGAATGAGGAATATCACAAATGGTATAGCCGGAATCTGAACCGCGACATGGAATACAAGGTGTTCGGCCACGCCGGACACGGAATCATAGCATTTCCCTCGCAGGACGGCCGATTTTTTGATTTTGCCGACCGCGGAATGATTCACGCCATCGCGCCGTGGATCGAGGCGGGCAAAGTTAGGGTAATCTGCGTCGACGGCATCGACCGGGAGACGTGGAGCAACTTCGGCGGCGACCCTCGCTGGCGCATAGAGCAGCATGAGCGCTGGTTCCACTATATTGTCGACGAGCTGCTGCCTAACATACGTTTCTGGGACAACGAGACGTTTATGGTCACGGGCTGCTCGCTCGGCGCGTTCCATGCGGCGAATTTCTTCTTCCGCCGCCCCGACCTGTTCGACACGCTCATAGCATTCTCGGGTCTATACCATTCGAGCTACAGCTTCCCCTACTACCACGACGATCTGACCTACGCCAATTCGCCGCAGGATTTCCTGCAGCAGATGCCTGAGGATCACCCCTGGATGCAGATGTATCGCCAGCGGCGCATAATCGTCGTCATCGGTCAGGGGCGCTGGGAGGAGGATACGCTCTGGTCGACGCGCGAGCTCGACCGCATCCTCGCCGAGAAGCATGTCCCGGCATGGTTTGACTACTGGGGGTATGATTCCGACCACGACTGGCCATGGTGGCGCAAGCAGCTGCCCCACGTGCTGCAAAACATCTACCCGCTGTAATCGACAATCAGCGTCCGGTGGGTGCCCAGATGTAGAGGCGGTCGGACGGGCGGATTTTGGCCGGCACGGGAATGGAAATAGCATCGCCCTTGACGGCTACGTCGACCGGCTTCAAGTCGCGGCGAATCTCGTCGACCGAGAAGGTCAGCGCGCCCGTTGTCGGCCCGGTGACGATAACTTCGTCGCCTACGCGCAGCTCGCCGGTCTCGATGAGGAATTCGCCGACGCCGATTTTCGGGAAGTAGCGCACTCCGCGAGCGGCATAGCGCTTCACGCGCGTTGCCGATGAGCCGTATTTTCCCGACCATTCGCCGAGGCGCTGCCCGAGGTAGTAGCCGTTCCAGTAGCCGCGGTTGAAGATTTTTGCAAGCTCAACGTCTAGCCGCTCAACCAGGGCGGCGTCGAACGTGCCGTTGCATACGGCACGCAACGCCTCGTCGTAGGCACGCACGGCTGTGGCAACATACTCCGGTCCGCGCGCACGCCCCTCGATTTTCAGCACTCGCACTCCGGCGTCGGCCATGCGGTCGACGAAGCCGATGGTTTTCAGGTCCTTGGGCGACATGATATATTTGTTGTCGACCGTCAACTGGTCGCCGGTTTCGGCGTCGGTGAGCGTGTAGGCCCGGCGGCAAATCTGCGTGCAAGCGCCGCGGTTGGCCGAGGAGTTCATCTCGTGGAGGCTCATGTAGCATTTTCCGCTGACGGCCATGCATAGCGCGCCGTGGCAGAACATCTCGATGGCCACGGGTCGTCCGGCTGGTCCGGTGATGTTTTCGTCGATGATAGCTTGGTGGATTTCAGCAACTTGGTCGAGATTGAGCTCGCGGGCGAGCACTACGGTGTCGGCCCATTGCGAGTAGAATCTTACGGCTTCGGTGTTGCAAATGTTTGCCTGCGTAGAGATGTGGACCTCGACTCCGCGCGAGCGCGCATAGAGAATCGCGGCGAAATCGGCGGCGATGATGGCCGAGATGCCCGCCTCGGCGGCAGCGTCGACTATGGCGTGGAGCGTAGCCATGTCGCCGTCGTAGATTTCGGTGTTGACGGTCAGATAGGTTTTGACGCCCGCACGGCGGCAGATGTCGGCGATGTCGCGCAGGTCGGCGAGAGTGAAGTTGGCCGACGAGCGTGCACGCATATTCAGCCCCTCGACGCCGAAATAAACGGCGTCGGTGCCGGCGTTGATAGCAGCATGCAGCGACTCGCGACTGCCCGCCGGAGCCATTATTTCAAAATCGCTTCGTTTCATGATTGTCGTATCATGATTAGAGGAGTTCAATGCCGGCCTCGTGGCAGCGAATAATCTGATCCTCGGGCCAGATGCTTGCTTGCACCTCGCCGATGTGGGCCTTCTGGAGCAGGAACATACAGAGTCGGCTCTGTCCTATACCGCCGCCGATTGAATAGGGGAGCTCGCCGGCAAGCAGAGCGCGGTGGAATTCGAGCTCGCTGCGCTCTTGGCAGCCGCGGATTTCGAGCTGACGACGCAGCGATTCGGGGCTTACGCGGATGCCCATCGACGAGAGCTCAAACGAGCGGTCGAGCACCGAGTCGTAGAGGATAATGTCGCCGTTCAAGCCGCAGTAGCCGTCGGAGTTTTCGGTCGACCAGTCGTCGTAGTCCGGGGCGCGTCCGTCGTGAGGCTTACCATCGCCTAAGGGAGCGCCGATTCCGATGAGGAAAATGGCACCATATTTCTTGGCGGCGCGGCTCTCGCGCTCGGCGGGAGTCAGCTCGGGATATTCGCGGCGCAGGTCCTCCGAGTGGATAAACGTAATCTCCTCGGGCAGGCGCGGCGTGATGTGCGGGAAACGCTGGTAGACGGTTTGTTCGGTCTGTCGCACAGCCTGATATATTTTACGGACGGTAGCCTTCAGATAGTCGAGCGTGCGGTCCTCTTCGCGGATGGTGCGCTCCCAGTCCCACTGGTCGACGTAGAGCGAATGCAGATTGTCGAGCTCCTCGTCGGCGCGGATGGCATTCATGTCGGTGTAGAGTCCGTAGCCGGGGTCAATGCCGTAAGCTCCGAGCTTCACGCGCTTCCATTTCGCCAGGCTGTGGACAACCTCGGCGCGCTCGCCGCCCAACGAGGCGATGGGGAACGACACGGCGCGCTCAACTCCGTTGAGGTCGTCGTTCAAGCCCGTGCCGCAGAGCACGAAGAGGGGGGCCGTGACGCGGCGCAGGCAGAGAGCTGCGGCCAGACGCTGCTGGAAGTCGTCCTTAATCATTTTGATAGCCACCTCGGTCGTCTCGGGCAGCAGCTTCAGCTTATAGTGTTTGGGGATAATGAGTGCCATTCAGATAATGTTTTTTAGAGTTTCGCGGGCGGCAACCGCCGCTCAATAAACGGCAAAGGTACGCAAAAAATCGAAATCGCAACGAATCGTCGCGATTTCTTGGGATTTCTCCGGATGCATCAAGATAAATCATGATGAATCAAGATGCATCAGGTTGAATCAAGATGCATCCTGATTTATCTTGTTGTGGCGGGCGGATTATTCGGGGACGTAGATGATGCGGCCGTCTTCAAGCTCGTAGGCAATGCCTACTTTGCGTCCGCGATTGGCAGACGATGCGTCCTGATTGTCGGAGGGTGTGTAGCGGTTGATTTCGTTGCCTTCTTTGGTGATTATCTCCATGTTGTCCTGTCCGGGATTTTTAACCATGGTGAAGTCGTCGGCCGAGAGCATCTCGGTCATATTGTAGCGCGAGACGAGGGCAACCATCAGGGCGAGGGCAAAGACCATTGCCACGTCGAAGAGATTGGCGACGACGCTCATGGGGTCGGCATCGTCGGCGGCAGCGCCAAGGCGCGAGGTCAGTCGTCGGCGTCGCATTTCTCGGCGTTTGATTCGTTCAACAATGAGGCTACGAGCTCAAGGTCGCTCAGACGTTGCATTTGCCAGCGTTGCTTGGCTTGCTTCGTGAGGAATCCGATGGCGCTGGCAAAGAGCCCGACGACGGTTGTGGCGAAAGCAACTTGCATATTGTAGGCCATCGAGGCGATGTCGCCGGCGGCGAGTCCTACGAGCGCGGGTCCCATCGGGATTAGCGTTCCCATCAGTCCTACGGTCGGCCCCATCTTTGCGAGGGTTACGGAGAGGCTGAGGTCCTTGTCGGAGGCAATTTCAACCTCGGAGAGTATATGCTCAATCTGTGCCGGCGAGCGTCGGGCGGCGAAAAGCTCGCGAATGTAGCCAATTGTTGGGTCGGTCGATTTTTCGGGAAGCATCCGCTCAAATTCGTCGAGATTCGCGGCGTTGAGTTTCGAGAGGGGCTTGCGGAGTAGCGATTCGTTGCGGCGCATGGCCTGATACTGCCCGAAGAAGCCTCCGAGAAGAATCAGCGAGCGGATAAAGAGGAAAATCAAAACGAGGACCACGGGGACGAGAAGCCCGGTTGAAATCCAGTAGAGTATGTCGGAAATATAGTTCATTTTGGTTGAGTTTTAATAGTTTGGTGACGATGGCGCCATATAAGCCATCCGCTCAGGGCTCCAAGGAGTGTTAGAGTAGCGAAGGCGGCGAGAGGCAGCCATTCAATTTCGTCGGAACCGGCGACAGCGGTTGTGCCATTGACGGTTGTCACTACGGCGAGCATCGCAATGAACAGATTGAGGAGAAACATCAGTTCGAGGCGCAGTTCTTTCTCGGGTAGCAGCCATTTCAATCCGACGACGAGCAGCGGCAGGCCGACGGCGATAACGGCGGCGAGAATCCACGCTACGGTGGCGAAGTCGCGCCCCGGGAAGCTGAACACGGCTGTGACGAGCAGGCTGAAGAGAACCATGAAAATTGTCAGCCCCGGATAGAGGCGAAGCAGTCGGTAGCCCCACACTACGCGCCGCTTAACGGTGCCGGCCGTACGGAGATGAACGGCGAGAAAGCAGTAGCCAACGGAGATGGCTACGTCGAGGCAAAGCAGCACGGCGGTGTCGCGCATCAGCTCGGGCCGGGCCAGCCACGCTTCAATCTGCGTTCGGCTCTGCTCGATGGCGTAGGGCCACATCAGGGCGGTGAACAGGGCGCAGACAATAGCCAGCGCGCCGATGGCGATGCGCCCCGCAAACGTGGTTTTGAGCAGAAAGCTCATAACCACGAGTATCATCATTACTACGATTGCTGTTTCCACGTGTCGGTTTCGTTGTTCTTTCGCCGGCGGCGCACAACCACCGCAACGACCGCCAAAATTACAAAAACAATTGCAATTATGACAACAGTCGACAGTGTGCGTTGCGACGAGGAGTCGGTCGACAGGGTTTCTTTCTTCATCACCATTCCATCGGAGCCTGGGTCGACTGCGGCATTGCGAGCGTGGTCGATATTCTCTCGATACTGACGAGCTTGCTCGGCCGAGAGCTGCTGCGAGATGAAGTCGCGCAGTTTGGCGTTGTCCATAACGCGCTCAGAGCCCGAAGGGTCATATTTCTCAACGAGGTCGCTATGGAGTTTGGCGAGAGCGGCAATTTTGTCGGGCGAGGCGTTCCACATCCCTTTTCGAGCACTTTCGAGCATCGTAGCGCTGACATCCTGCATAGCCGCCGGATTTTCGCGTTCATAAAAGTCGAGCACTCCGAGGTTGTGTTTATCGCCGACGTAGACATCGTAGATCTCATCCCACATCTCGTCGTCGATAGCAGCGGGCTTGGCGACATTCCAGCCGAACGTGTTGTTGACAATCTCCGAGAGTTCGCCTGCCGATGAGGCTCCGCCCTTCATGCGCTCCTTGATGTAGGTGGGGTTGAAGATTGTTGAGCGACTCTCAACGCCGATAGCCTCTTTGACTTCCTGCATTCGCATATTGTTGTGGTTGCGGTAGTCGCTCAGATAGGCGTCGGGATCTTTGCCGGTTACATTCCTGACGGCCAGATTCAGTCCGCCCATAAATTCATAGACGTGGTCGAGACTGAGGGCGCCCCAGGTGTTGCTCTGTCGCGGCTGTACAACAGCGTCGGTGTTGCCCAGCGCGGCTTCGAAAGCATATTGTCGCACGGCTTCCCATTGGTCTTCCTTTCCATAGAACGCGCCCATGTTGTTGAGGTAGACATCGGAGATTGATTTCTCGTCGTCCCATTTATCCGA
>CAYNSG010000019.1:1463-9590 GCA_964399885.1 uncultured Bacteroides sp. | reverse complement strand
CCGAATGCATCGCGCACAGGCTCTACGCCGAGCATGTAGAGCACCTGGGCAATCGTTGCTCCTTCGGTTTCGATAAATTCGCCGCTCCAGAGCGTGTAGCTGACTTTGCGCGGGATGCTGTCGTTGTGACGTTCGCGATATAGTTTTATGGTGTTTTCGGCGAGTTGTTTACCCTTTTCCCATGCCGATTCCGAAGGGGTTGCCTCGGTGTTCACCCCGTATAGGTTGCGTCCGGTCGGGAGAGTGTTGGGGTTGACGATAGGATCGCCGCCGGGCGAGGGCGCGGTGAATCCGCCATTGAGCGCGTTGATGAGCGAAGCCAATTCCGCCTCGGGGCTTGTCTGCAATGCCCGGCGGTAATTGCCGACATTATTGATGGCGCGCTCGATATTGAGAATTGCACGCGATTTTTCAAGCTGCTCTTTCGAGATTTCGGGGCCGGCCGCTGCCATTGTGGTCGCAGCGGGTTTGTTGCCGGAGGCATCGGCTGTGTCGCCTTTCAGCGCAGCCTCCATGCTGATGAGTGCCGCGGCAGGGGCTCCCATTTTCTTAGCGAGCGCGAGCGCCTTTTCGGGCGAGATATGTTTAGCCATTTCGCGCATTTTTTGTCGACGTTCGTCGGCGGCACGCTGTTGATTGACGGGCGTTCCGCTCATTGCGAGTATCATCGTCGGCATTCCGGTCGGGCGATTGGCGATAGCTTCTATTTCACGAGCTTCGGCGAGTTCATCGGGCGTGATGGCGGCAAACGAGCAGACAAGAGCGTCGCCGGCCGACGATGGGTTTGAAATCAGACGGTTAACGGTCTGACGGGCAGGCTCGAGATAACGAGTGGTGAACATCGCTTTGTGTTTATCGATTCCGGCCGGAGCTTTTCCGCGGAGTTTATCGAGCGCAAGAAGAGAGTAGGCCAGCGGGTCGATAGTCATTGAGCGCACGCTGCTCTCAATATTAGCGTTGTCGTAGGGGACGCCCATGGTGTAGAGTTGTCCGACGATTTTCTCGTTGGCAAGCTCTTCGGCAAACTGTTCAACTCGTGCAACGTCGGCATCCGAGTAAGGCTCGGTTGAGAGCGAATCGAATCCGAGTTCGCGGCCTATGCCAAGGCGTTCGGTGTGACGGCGAACGTCGGCAGCTGCTTTCGTCAGCTTTTGAGCATCGCCCTGTTCGAGCAGGTTGTTGTAGGTTTTAATAGCTTCGTTGAGTTCGCGGTAGACGTTGCGGAGGCTGCTTTCAATGAAAGGCGGCGTCAGATAGGTTTGGAGTCCGGCATAGGTGCGTCGCTTGGCAATCATGCCTTCGCCGACGTTGCCGATGGTGTAGACGTAGAAGTGGGGGAGCTCGCCGACAAGGCGGTCGGGCCAGTCGAGGTTGCTCAGTGCAACTTGTTTTCGTGGGGTATATTCCAAGCCGCCGTGGGTTCCGAAATGGATTAGAGCGTCTGCGCCAAATCCTTTCTGAAGCCATAGATAGGGAGCAAGATAGGCGTGAGGAGGAGCGGCATCGGTGCCATGGACCATAGCGAAGCTGTCGTCGCCTCCGCCTGCTGCTGGTTGCGGCAGAATAACAACGTTGCCAAACTGCAGACGGGCGACTGCTAACGTTGAATCAGAAATGGCCATGAATTTGCCGGGGAAGTCGCCAAATTGGGCGGTGACTTCAGCGTAGCTCTCCGGTTCAAGGATCTCAGATGCCCATTTCTCGTAGTCGCTGCGTGAGATAGTCAGCGGATTTCCATTGCGGAGGAAGTTGGCGATTTCGCCTTCGGAATATGTGCCGAAAACCGGACCGTACTGCTGAATCATGCGGCTGAGTTCATCGGCCGATGCGGGGAGTCCGTCGACTCGATAACCTTCGTCACGAAGCCGGCAAAGGAGATTGTAGAGCGACGGGACGACCTCCATACCCGATGCCACGAGCGCATTCTGCCCCGGGCCTTTGAAATATACTATTGCGAGTTTCTTTTCCGAGTTGGGTTTTGAGGAGAGGGCGATGTAGTTGTTGACAGTGTTTACGAATTGGTCGAGGCGGCGGGGCATCGTGAACTGCTCCTGCAAGCCGTCGCTGTTTTCGCGATTGGCGAAAAGTGCGTAAGGACGGATTGCGCCGTCGATTTCGGGGGTGATGATGCTTTGCGACATGAATCCGCCGTTCATACCCATTTTGTCGTCGAGCCATTCGCTTTCGAGGCGATTGACGTTGATGGGCGCGAACATCGGAATGTTGCGTTGGCGAAGATAGTCGACGAAGAAGTCGCCCATGCGTCCGTGGGCCATGTTGACAACGGCTTTCGGCGCAATAGAGTCGGCGTGACCGGCGCGGATAAATGTCAATATGTCGCGGACAACATAGACGTTGTTTCCTGATTCTTCGAGGGCGGCAACGAGGTCGGTCGGGTCGCCCATCCATCCGCAGACGATAATTTCGGGTGCACCCTCCCGCAATCGTCCTTTTTCGCGAAGATAGTTCTTATAGTCGGCTACGGAGTTGAATCCGACATCCTCGCGCGACGGGTCGTCGAGGTCGGCGTGGTACATCATCTCTGAGGCTGCCTCAACTACTTCGCCGGGAGCCGGAGCTGAGACAATCTTTCGGTCGACGTTGCGGCGCACGTAGTTGAGGAGATTGCGGAAGTTTGTGCGTCCGGATCCGGTGAGATATGCCCCCATTTCGGCGGCTTGGAGAGAGTCGACGCTGAGAATGTAGTTGTCGGGGTTGGTGACGGCTGTCGTCAGGACGGGTGTCCCCGAATTGGCGGCTTTGATGAGATGTTCGCGTTGTTCGGCGGTGATTCGCAACCCCATGGCGTTGACAAAAATCATGTCGTAGTCCGAAGCGTCGTCGAGGCGGTCGGCGGGCAAATCGGAGATTTTAATCCATGTGGGGTTGTCGTTGGCTTTCGAGATTTGCCCGAGAGTCAGAACCTGATAGTTGACAAAAGCGATTCTCGTGGGGCTGAAATATCGATTCCAACACCAAACCCCGGCAGCGACCAGTATGATCGCTCCCAAGGCTAAAAGAATGTTCTTACGGTTTATTATCTTTTTCATTTTTTCTTACTTGCGTTCTTTGCTTAGAGTTTCACGAGTTTGTCGACATCAACACTCAGTCCTACGCTCAGTGAGGTTCCGGTTGTTGTCGGCGAGCTGCTGTAGTAGTAGCGCGGTCGGTAATTAAAAAGGTTGTCGACGGTGATATTGAGATTCAATCCGCTGTAGATGGTTTGTGTCAGATTGAGTTTCCACATCGTGTAGCCGGGGTAATGAACTCGCTCGGTGTCCTGATAGTCGGTGATTGAGGTGTACTCATCGACATCTACCGCCGAGAGTACTCGTCCGTGGAGCGAAATGTCGAAAGCGTAGCGCCGCCATTCTTTTCCGTAGTTAAGGCGCAGTGTGGCGGTGTGGGGACGGGTTGACGATGTCAATGGTTCGCCTTTGCGGATATGTTCGTGGGTGTAGGCGTAGGAGAGTCGCGCTCCCAAACCGAATCTCCATCGAGCATTGGCGTTAAGTTCGAGTCCGCTGATGTTGAGGCGAGATATGTTTACGTATTGTTGTCCGGCGAGGGCTGTGTTCCAGGCTGTGGTTATGCGGTTGTCAACGATATTGTAGAAACCGATGGCTGTCAGGTTGTAGTTTCCTTTGGCGTATTCGGCCGAGAGAGAGAAGTTGTTGGATGTTTCGCTTTTCAGGTCGGGGTTGCCGTAGATCATGAAGATGTTGGCCATGTTGAAGTTCATATACATCTCCTTGAGTGTCGGTGCACGGAATCCTCCGGAATAGGAGGCTCTGAAAGTCAGTGGGCGTGCCTTGAGCATGACGCCGACTTTGGGCGAGAGCCGATTGGCTTTCGATTCGCTGTAGTAGTCGTAGCGCAAACCTCCGATGAGGTTGAGCGCAGAGGTGACGTTCCAATCGGCTTGAGCGTATCCGTCGGCAGTGTACTGTCGGTGGGTTGTTCCGTCGAACTGATATGACATCAAATAGTCGCGCATCATGTCGGCTCCGACGGTCAGGTTGAAATCTTTGACGAGGTTTGAAGAGTAGCGTCCACCGACGGTGTGTTGCACGTTACTGTAGTCACGTATGTCGCGGCGTTCGAGCGTCAGATAGTCGCTTTTGTCATACTGGTCGAAGCCATAGGTGAGCTCCACTGTCGATTTACCCCATTCATAGACGCCGCGAGCGCCGGCGGTGAAGTCGCGATAGCGGTCGCGCGAGATTTCTGAGGCATCGCGCTGGCGAAAATAGTAGCCGGCGCGGCCTGTGAACGTCAATCCGTTGATTGGTCGGTAAACCAGGCGTTCCTTGAAATTCCATGAGTGGTGTCCGAAGATTTCGCTGTAGTCGCCGCCTTCCGACACGGAGGTTTTAAGGCTGATGGGGTCGGATTTTACGAATTGCACGGTGGTGACCGATGAAACTTTTCCTTGACGTAGTCCGAGCTGCAATCCATAGCGTTGCGAGTTGTGGTCGCCATAGCGACCGTTTATGTTCAGTTCCCACGGGTTACGGGGCTCGGCGCTGATAATGTTGATAACGCCGCCGACGGCATTTGAGCCGTAGAGCGACGAGCTCGCTCCCTTAACGATTTCCACACGGTCGACATTCGTCAGATTCAGTCGGTCGTAATCAACGTTGTCGAGTGTCTCACCGGCTTGTCGTTCGCCATCGACAAGAAATAGCACTGCATTGCCACCGAATCCCTGCATGTTGAGCGACGTCTGTTGGTTCATGCTGTATGAGAACTCAATTCCGGGGAGTTCGGATTGGAGAAGGTCACCAATGTTTGTGGCGTCGGTGCGAATGATATCCTTAGCTGTAATAAGTCGGGTGACAATAGGCACATCCTTGAGCAATTTCGGTGTGCGTGTTGCTGTTACGGTGACGGCGTTGAGGTCGATTCCGGAGAAATCGTCGTCGACGTCTGTCGTATCAACAGGTTCGATTGCCGCCGAAGTGGCAGCGCAGAGAATAGCAGCGAGAAAGATGAATGGCTTGTACACTTTATAATGATTGGTTATGTCGTGAGTGTCAAAATTTCAGTGGGTAAATGTAGTCGACGGTCATGAATCCTTTTGTCCCCTCGGAATCCATGAAGTTGACGAGTTGCAGAGCGGCGTGGGTTTTGTCGGCGAGCTCGAGGATGAAGATATGGTTGTCCATCGAGTAGTTTGGCGGCATATTGGATGTGTCGACGGTAACCCAGCTCGATAATTCGGGGTTGTAGTAAGATTCGGCATAGCTGATAATTCCGTCCATCATCTGCGACATATCGCAAATGACAACGTTGGTAGTCCAGATGTCGCTCACCCATTCTCCGGCGGGGGCTGCAGTCAGTTTAGCAGCTTCGGCGAGAGAGGTTAGTGAAGTAGCCATGACGCGTCCGCCGTTGGTTTTGGCATCGTAGCGGTGGATGGCGAAATCCCAGGTTTTCGGTTCCATCTCCTCGCCGGAGACGATTTCGGCGGTCGAGGCGTGGCGGTCGTGGATGTCGAGATAATTCCAGATTGTGTAGCTTGTTGCATCAACATATATACGCTGCGAGCCGTCGGCTCCTGCTCCGACAAATCCATATTCACTAACCGCATTATCGGTGTCGTCGTTATCGTAGATTCCTGCAAACATGCCGTTGCAGGAAACAAGGAACACAGCCGCAGCAGATGCTGCGACTGTCTTTGTTAAAAATGAGGGGTTGAGTAGTATCATTCTCCAAGGGTTAGGGTTAAACCTCCCATTACTGCAGGCATAACGAAGCTGAAATCGTTATTGCCGGTCGCTACGTCGACAGAACATGTGGCGTTGCAAGCATATTCTCTGACAGCTCCTCCATTCATTCCCGGCATCTCATTGGTGCCTTGCCCGGCGAAGCTGAATGTGTTTCCGCTGCGAGTAACGTCCATTCCGGCAACAGTGATGTTTCCCCAGGTTTCAGACGCGCAGGTGATTGTTACGGTTCCTGATGCATCGGCTTTAACCGTGACGGTTGATTCCGCTTCATCGACCATTCCTGCGAAATAATCTGACGATGCCGTGAAAATTCCGGTGTATGAACCGGCAACAAGGTGGCAGTATTGGTCTTTCGGGAGTTCTCCTTGTGTAAGGATTACTTTTGTTCCTCCCATAACCGACGGGATGTCGAACGTAAACGTTACGGCATCTGCGGTGAAATTGGCTGTGAGGGTGCAATTGTAGCTGTTGACATTTCCGTCGTGTCCCATTTCTGTAACGCCTGCGCCGGTAACGACATAGGACGTTGAAGTTTTATCAACCGTAGCTTCAGGAATGGTAAAAGTGCCCAATGTTGCTGAAGTATAGTTCACACTGACCGTATTTTCGGTGAGTTTTGTAACGGAGATTTTTTGGTCGAGCGAGATGTTGTCGCTGAAGTATTTGCTGCTCATGGAAGCCCAGCAGTCATAACTGCCGGCAACATCGCCACTATAGTCGGGAGCATCGTCATCGCTGCATGAGGCGAAGCTTGTAACCGCTAAAAGAGCTGCAGCGGTAAAGAGGGTACTGAAGATTGGTTTCATTATGGTTGATTGTTTGTTATTTTCCGTACTGCAAAATTACCTCCGGAATTATGGCTGCGAAATACCGAAAAATGATGATATTTTTGCGCGCTTGCAATGGTGTCTCACTATTTTCGATTAGAAGGCGATGAGGCGGTAGGTGAGGCTGAGGCCGACGGTGGGGGAGAGGCGGCGGCCGTCGAAGCTGAGACCGATGGAGGGTCCGAGCGTCCAGCGGCGGCGGTCGGCGGCGGGGGTTATGCGGGTGATAGTCAGCGGGCGGTAGATTTCGATGGTATCAAGGCTCACCATTGCTCCGCTGACCACGGCGCGGTAGCTGCTGTCGGCGTAGACACGGCGCTCAATCGGCAGGGCGACGTTGACCGAGTCGGCGGCAGCCGAATCGGCCGTTTCGCGCCAGAGCGGCAGCGATATTCGGCGGTAGGGGAGCGGCAGCGAGGCGATAGACGCGGGGTCGACGGTGCGCAGCGTGTCGCGCACGACAATCGTGACGGTGTCGGCCCCCGGCGCGATTTGTGCGTCGTGATGCTCGCAGCGGCTGCCGAGCAGAAGCCCCGCGGCGGCTCCGGCGGCGAAAAACAGTAGGGATTTCATCATAGCTTCAGAATTTGGCGGCGAATGTCGGCGGGGTCGTACGCGACGTGGATCCACGCCATGTTTTTTTCGTCGATGAGTTGGGTGAAGGGGAGGTTGAGGTTGGTGACAAGCGCGAAAAGTCGGGGATTGTCCGCGCGGTCAACAGCGGTGATGTCGGCGGCCATTCCGCGGCGGTGGTGGGAGCGGCGAGCCCCGCCGACGGCAGTGTTCAGGCGGTCGCAGCGGTAGCCGCTCGTGACGAATATCGGTTGGCGCCACGCCTCGCGCAGCGGGTCGAGAACGTTGTCGACCAGCGCGTTGAGTGCCGCAACGGCTTCGGCCGAAGGCGTGTTGTCGATTCCCAGGCGAGCGGCAGTCGCCGATTTGACGAACTCTTCAAGTGTGAAATGTTTCATAGCGATTATACAGATTAGTTTGCCGCAAAATTATCGCCATCCTCCCCCAAAACCCATGCGAAACGCCCCATGAGTTTTTTCTCATGTTTCCCAAACAAATCTTTTTTGTTAACTTTGCCGTTTATAACAGTGAGTGGCAACACTCACCAAACGCTTAAACGAACAGACTAACGAACAGACTATGGACCGCATAAAGGTTAAGATTGTGAATCGGTCGGGGCATGAACTGCCGACGTATGAGACGCCCTCGAGCGCCGGAATGGATGTCAGAGCGGCGCTGAAAGAGCCCGTGACGCTCCAGCCGTTGGAGCGCGCATTGATTCCCACGGGATTGCGAATCCAGCTGCCGCGCGGCTACGAATGCCAGATGCGTCCCCGCAGTGGCCTGGCGCTGAAGCACGGCATCTCGCTGGTGAACACCCCCGGCACGGTCGACGCCGACTATCGCGGCGAGATTGGCGCCATCGTCATCAATCTCTCCAACGAGCCGTTTACAATCAACGACGGCGAGCGCATCTGCCAGATGGTAATCACAAACTACACTCACGTTGAATGGGAGCCGGCCGAGCGTCTCGACGAGACGGTGCGCGGCGACGG
>CAYNSG010000019.1:0-1363 GCA_964399885.1 uncultured Bacteroides sp. | reverse complement strand
GAGAAGGCCGTAGGAATCTGGGGACGCCTCCACCGTCTCTATCCTTCGGAGATTCAAATAACGGCGAAGTATGCCGAGAACTTGGCGTCGCTTGGCGATTCGGCGGCGACAGCCCACGCCTTGGCGCTCTACGACACCCTGGCGGTTTCCGAGGGCCCGAGCATCCAGATTGCAGCCCAGAAAATCCAGGTTTACTACAATATGGACGACACGGCGGCGATGCTCGCCGAAGCCCGCGGCGTGCAGCAGGCCAATCCGCTGTCGGTTGAGAACAACGTTTTTGCCGGCGACATCTACGCCTCGTTCGGACGTGGCGACTCCGCGCTGGCGTTCTACAATCGCGCCGTCGAACTCGACCCCTCGAGCGGTCTTGCTTACTATGCACGCGCCAACTACTACCGCGCCGCCGGCGACACTGCCGCCTACGACCGCGAGGTCTACAACGCCCTGCTACAGGAGAGCCTCGACGTTGAGCCTAAGATGGATATGCTGACCGACTACGCCCGCCGACTCTTCTCCGACTCGACGCAGCACGCCCGCATCGACGAGCTGTTCCGCAAACTTATCGACATCCACCCCCACGAAGCCGAGCTCCATAAGCGTTACCGCGACTTCCTGCTCGCCGTCGACGACGCCGAGGGCGCTGCCGAGCAGACATCCTACGCGCTCGATATCGACCCGTCGGACGAGACGCTGTGGATTGCACTCGCCGCGCTACGGCTCAATATGAACGACTTTGAGGGCTCGCTCGACGACGTGCGCCGCGCATTGCATTATTTCCCCCAACAGCCAACGCTGCGACTGCTCGAAGCCGCCGATTTGCAGCAGTTGGGGCGGTTGGACGAAGCCCTGACAGCCACCGCCGAGGGGATAAAAGCCATAGGCAACACCGACCCCGTGCAGCTCTCCAACCTGCTGACTACCCGCGGTGATATCTTCTACGCCAAGCAGCAGTCCGACTCGGCTTTCGTCTACTACGACATGGCGATAAATCAGAACCCCGAGAACACTACGGCTAAAAACAATGCCGCCTACTATCTCGCCGTTGAGAACCGCGACCTCGACCGCGCCGAGAAGCTGATTCTGCAGGCGCTCGATGAGAACCCCGACCAGCCGACGACGCTCGACACCTACGCCTGGGTGCTCTTCCGCAAAGGCGACTACGAAGCCGCCCGCCAGGTGATCGACCGCACCCTTGAGCTCGACCCCGAGCCATCGGCCGAAGAACTCGAACATGCCGGCGACATCTACTTTATGCTCGACGATGTCGACCAAGCCATCGAATTCTGGCAGCAAGCCCTCGACGATGAGCCCGACAACGACCAATTGAAAACCAAGATTAAAAACAAACATATAAGTAACT
>CAYNSG010000018.1:0-18154 GCA_964399885.1 uncultured Bacteroides sp. | reverse complement strand
TGTAATAATAAAAGAAATCAAAACCGATAAAACCTTTGAGCTATGAGAACAGTAAATATCTGCCTCAAAGAACTTTTCGACGAGATTCCTCCGAGCAAACGCGAAGAATCGCGACTTTCATTCGCGATTTCAAACAGAATAGACGCACTCATGAAAGAGAACGGCCTGAATCGCAAACAACTCGCCGAAGCAATGGGCAAACGACCTAACGAAGTTACTCGTTGGCTGAGCGGAGAGCATAATTTTACCCTTGCCACTCTTGCGACGCTTTCAACATTCTTCGGTCAACCGATAATAACCGTTGAACAAGCGACCGCTTCTGCGTTTTAATTTTATTGATTGACAAATAGTTCTGCGTCCATTTTGCGGGTTCTGCCCAAGTGCGAAACGCTTTTCTGCGTTTCTTGCCCCGCAAATCAGTCTGTCATATTAACAACATTAGCCTTGGTCAGGGCTTGATGAGGCTGTTGACTTCGGCTTCGGTTCCGGTGAAGGGACCTTTGCGGGCGAGCTTTATCGTGCACATTGCTGCGGCAAACGTTCCGGCTTCGACATAGCCGGCGCCATGGCTACGCTTATAGAGATAGCCGGCCATGTAGGTGTCGCCGCATCCGGTAGCGTCGACGAGCTCGCTCGGAGCGATTGCGGGAATCTCGTAGAAGTTCATGCCGTCGTAGATGAGCGAGCCTTTGTCGCCCAGCGTCAGCAGCACCTCGCGACAGCCCCATTCCGAGAGCTTGCGGGCAGCCTTGCGAGGGTCTGAGTCGCCCGTGACGACCTCCATCTCTTTTTCGTTGGCTTTGAGGATTGAAATATAGGGCATAGCCTCAAGCTTTTCGTCATAGTCGACTGCAACAACTTGGTCGCCGACAACCTTGCGGAGATAACCTTGGACATCGACAGCAACCGTGCCGCGGCGCGAGAGGTCCTTGATGACATCGAGGCTGAAATCGTCGGCAAGGAGCGTGCCGAGGTGGAATATGCGGGCATTGACGTCGGCGAGTTTTTCGACTGTGAACGGGTCGGCCTTGGCGAGAACGCGCTGGGTGCGGTCGTTCATATCCTCGCCATATTTATTCTCGAAATATACCGACTTCCTGCCGGGAACAACCTGAACATTAAGGCCGTCGCGACGCAGCTCCTCAACCGTAGCCATCTCCGTTGCGCCAAGCGACGTGACGAGTTTGAACCGCGAATGGTCGAAGTCGCGCAGCGCTTTGGCAAAATAGTAGGCCGTTCCGCCGGGCATGTGGGCCTCAAACTTGGGTGTGATTACCTTATCGAGAGTAATATGCCCGATGCAGCATATATCTATTCCCGTGTTCATTTCTTACAAGCGTTTTTCAGGGTTGAGAGTGCATAAATCAGCACGAGCAGATAGCCCGCGGCAGGAATCAGGAAGGCGGTCGACATCGACGTTGCGTCGGCGAGAAGTCCCATTAGGAAAGTTCCTACGGCGCCGCCGATGGGGGTCATCATCAGGAACGATGAAGCCATCTTCACCTCGCTGCGATCTATGCACGAGATAGTGACAGCGAATATTGTCGGGAACATAATAGCCTCGAAAGCATAGCAGGCAAAGAGTCCGGCTTTCGAGATGATTCCGGCGTTGAGCACAACCAACAGTGCGCCGACCACAGTCATCACGGCGCAGAACGTCAGCACCCGCTGAGCGGCAATTTTGCTCATAACCCAGCTGCCGATAACGCGAGCCAACATGAACAGACCCAGCGCTCCGAACGACAGCACGATTGAGGCCGTCGCCTTATCCATCCAGCCGTCGGAGGTGGTGTAGTTGATGAAGAGGCTGTTGATTGAGATTTCGGAGATTTCGTAGCAGAAGAGGGCGAGAATGCCGAGGCGAAATGTGCGGCGCCGCCAAAGGCTGCGAATTGTAGCGCCAACACCGGCCGATGGCGCAGCAACTTCGCCGTCGCTGTCGACCGTAATTTCAGGGAGCTTCACGTGAGTGAAAATCAACGCTACAACGAGCACGCAGACGCCCATGACGGTGTAGGGAACTGCCACCGACGCGCCTTCGGTCGAGAAAAGGAAACCGCCGACAATTACGGGAGCAAGTATGCAGCCGGCACCGTTGAACGATTGGGCCAAATTCAGGCGGCTTGCAGCCGTCGCGCGGTCGCCGAGTTCGGCAGCGTAGGGGTTGGCGGCCGTTTCAAGCACCACCAGTCCGCAACCTATCACGAACAATGCGCCCAAAAAGAGCGGAAACGACATGATAGCTTCGCCGGGGATAAACAGCAGTGAGCCAACTCCGAAGAGTAGCAAGCCTAACACCACCCCACGACGATAGCCCCGGCGCGTGATGAACAGGCCCGCCGGAATTGCCATCAGGAAGTAACCCAGATAGGTCGTTGCCTGAATCAGCGTCGACTGAGTGACGGATATCGACAGCGATTCCTGGAAATGTTTGTTCAGCACGTCGAGAATTGCGCGTGCAAAACCCCACATGAAGAACAGGGAGGTTATCAGAATAAAGGGCAGCAAATACTTTTTGCTCACTAATCGGCTCATTGCGTATGATTTAAGATTGGTGTCCACGGCCGGCCGCTATGGCCGTCGGGCTTATAAACCGCAAATTTACTCAATTTTCGCAAAGAATTAGCCGATTTAGCGACGAGTATTGCCGGAGTTTTGTAACTTTGGGGCATTGATATCCTCAAACAATGAAACGCATATTAATATCAGCACTCACAGCTATGGCTATTTCCGGAGCGAACGCAGCCGACAACATCATCCAATATTTCCCCGCCCCGAGTCTGCAATCAACGGGGCGCACAGTCGTGATTCTTCCCGGTGGCGGCTATGCAATGGTCGCTTTAGAGCATGAAGGCACCGCCTGGGCACCGTTTTTCAACTCGCTCGGCGTCAACGTCGCCGTCGTCAACTACCGCCTTCCCGAGGGCAACCGCGAGACGCCTATTGCCGACGCTCTCGGCACCATCGACTATCTGAAGAAAAATGCCGAGTCGCTGGGAGTGAATCCCGAGGATATCGGCATCATGGGCTCGTCGGCCGGCGGACATCTGGCATCGGTCATCGCCACTCAGGCACCCGACTCGCTGCGCCCGTCGTTCCAGGTGCTTTTCTACCCGGTAATCTCGATGATGCCCGAGCTCACCCACCTCGGCAGCCACAACAACCTCTTGGGTGTCAACCCTACCGCCGAGCTTGAGCGCTATTTCTCCTCTGAGCTGCAGGTCGACCGGCAGACGCCGCGCGCAATCATGCTGCTCAGCGCCGACGACAAGGGCGTCAACCCCGAAAACTCCATCAGCTACTTCCGCGCGCTCAACGGCGCCGGCATCCCCGCCGCGCTCCATATCTATCCCACCGGCGGACACGGCTGGGGAATCAACGACTTCGCCTGGCACGACGCCGTCCTCGACGAGCTCGCCGCCTGGATCAAAAGCTTCTGAACAACGGTCAGAGTTCTCTGAGATCTCTGAGATCTCAGAGTTCTCAGACTGCCTCCCCCTTCTGTTCAAACACAGCACCGGCCGGCATCCCTGCAAGGGGTTGCCGGCCGGCGTGTTATCAATCAAAACTTGTTATTTTTCTTTTTTGTTGGCTGCGTAGTTTATGCTTTGCCGTCGCTGCCGAGCACGTTGGTGATTTTGTGCTTGTAGAGACGCTCCATCTCGTCGCGAGCCGGGCCGAGATATTTGCGGGGGTCGAATTCGCCGGGCTTTTCAGCAAACACCTGACGAACGGCTGCTGTCATAGCCAGACGGCTGTCGGAGTCGATGTTGATTTTGCAAACAGCGCTCTTGGCAGCTTTGCGGAGTTCCTCTTCGGGGATACCGATAGCGTCGGGAAGTTTGCCACCGTATTTGTTGATGGTGTCAACATATTCCTGGGGAACTGACGACGAACCGTGGAGCACGATGGGGAAGCCGGGGAGTTTCTCCATAACGGCATCGAGCACGTAGAATGCCAATGGAGGGGGAACGAGACGACCCTCGGCGTTGCGTGTGCACTGCTCGGGAGTAAATTTGTAAGCGCCGTGCGATGTGCCGATCGAGATAGCGAGACTGTCGCAACCCGTGCGGGTAGCAAAGTCGATAACCTCTTCGGGGTCGGTGTAGGTGTGGTGGTCAGATGAAACCTCATCCTCAACACCTGCGAGAACGCCAAGCTCGCCTTCAACAGTTACGTCGAACTGATGAGCGTAATCAACAACTTTCTTTGTCAAAGCAACGTTCTCCTCGTAGGGGAGGTGTGAACCGTCGATCATAACCGACGAGAAACCGTTGTCGATGCAGCTCTTGCAAAGCTCGAAGCTGTCGCCGTGGTCGAGATGGAGAACAATCTGGGGGTGCTCCCAGCCAAGCTCTTTAGCATACTCTACGGCACCCTGAGCCATGTAGCGCAGAAGTGTGGCGTTAGCATAGTTGCGTGCGCCCTTCGATACCTGGAGGATTACAGGCGATTTCTCCTCGGCGGCTGCCTTGATGATTGCCTGAAGCTGCTCCATGTTGTTGAAGTTGAAAGCCGGGATGGCATAGCCTCCCTTGATGGCCTTTGCGAACATCTCGCGGGTGTTCACAAGACCTAAGTCTTTGTAACTTACCATTTCACTTTATTTTGAATATGTAAACGTTTTTATCGATGACGCAAAGTTAACTAAAAGAATGCACTTTTGAAAAATAAATTTTGATTGCGACGTTAAAAAAGTTAATTTTCCGCGAGAAAAATCTCTGCGAAGAATCTCTGCAATGGCGATTGTTGAAACTGTGTTGATAAGTTTTAACTACCGCCGATTGACTCCGAGCCGATTTTTGCGTAACTTTGCATTCACCGAAATAAAAGGATCAAACACATGAGCTTATACTACAAGTTACAGGAGACAAAAAGTGAAGAAGATGTAAAAGACATTTACATTAAGGCGTTAGGTCTTAAAGAAGTTTCTAGGAATCTTATAGACATTCAAACTAAAGAGATCTGGTTTGAAGCCAAAAAGGGTTCCAAGGAATCTATTTACGCTATGTTTACACAACTTCTTCATTATGTACAAGCCGCATTGAACGCAGGAGAATATGTCCCTCCATTTCTCTGTGTAATTGATAGCGTTAAAGCTGCCGTAATGAGGACGTCCGATGTTCTACCTTTCCTTGAAAAGAAAACAATCAAATGGGGAAAATCAGCAAGTGAATACACCCAAGAAGCCTTGGATGCTGTTTCCGGATTTATTGGCACCCATTTTGTTTCTTTCAGAATTGAGACACATGAAGAAGAATTCATAACAACAATTAAGACGGCTATAAAAAAAGGAGAAATCATACGTACTCAAATTACACCCGCTAATCTCAAGTCGGTATTTGACAAATGGGTAAGTATGATTGGCAAAGAGATTAAAGATGTTTCTATTGACAATTACAATCTTCTATTTTTTGCAGATATAATGTCCGATGGCACAGTATCGACGCACAAGAACCTCACAGCTGAATTAATTCATCGTAATGGGAAACCATCGTTCATACTAGAAGGCAAAATATATGAGCTTGGAAATCAAGACAGCTACGGAAGGTTTTGGCGAATATACGATAGACCGCCAAAGGAAGAGTATAGGAACTATTTGCTTGAAAGACGAGACTCCTTGATTCCATTAGATGAAAGACAATTCAGGGGTGCTTACTACACCCCGCTTGATGTCGTTGAAAAAGCATATGAATATTTGGAGGAGACTCTTGGGAAAAATTGGCAAAAAGAATATATAGTATGGGATATGTGTTGTGGGGTTGGGAATCTTGAGACCAAACATTCTAACCCCAGAAATCTCTATATGTCGACATTAGACCAAAGCGATGTTGATATAATGAAAGCAACAAAAACGTGTATCCGAGCAGAGAGGTTTCAATATGATTATTTAAATGACGACATTTCGTCATCCGGACTTATCGATTATAACATTTCCAACAAATTGCCGCTTAACCTTCGTCAAGCCATTGAAGATAATAAAAAAGGAAAAGTCGGAGCAAAAAAAATTCTTGTCCTCATCAATCCCCCTTATGGAGAGACTACTAACGCAAGTAACTTAACACAAGGGGAAAAGGCCAAAAATAAAACCGGAATAAAACGGACTTTAATGGCAAAGGTCGGAATGCCTGAATATGGCAAAGCCGATAATGAGTTATTTCTTCAATTTGTTGCCCGCATTGCAAAAGAGATACCCAATGCTACTCTCGCAACGTTTTCAACAATGAAGTTTATAAACGCTCAAGCTTCAGAAGATTTCCGAAATGCTTGGAATGCGAAATTTCTGAATGGATTTGTAATCCATAATAAGGCGTTCGACGGACTTAAAGGTAATTTCCCCATCGGATTTACGATTTGGAAAACGGATAATCGCACGGAAGCCAAACGGACTCCAATTACAGAGGTCGTATGCGATGTCTTTGACAAAAAAGTCAACCCTATCGGCAATAAGGTCTTTTACAATTTGCCTAAAGAAAAATTTCTTTCGCGATGGATTGACAGACCAAAGCCAAACTCAGAGGAATGCATTCCTCTCACCAACGCCTTAACACCACCCACATTTGCGCGAAAAGACCAACGAGGGACAAAATGGTCGGATGGTGCTATCGGTTACATGTGTGCCGGTGGCAATGATTTTCAACACACTAATTATATTAACCTTTTATCATCAGGATTTTCCATGGGTCATGGAATATATGTCAATGAGGATAATCTGTTGCAATGTGCTGTCTATTTTACAATGACAAAAATTATTCAACCAACATGGCTTAACGACAGAGACCAATTCCTACAACCCAATGTCGAACTTGACGAAGAATTTATGACAGATTGCCTTATATGGATGCTTTTTAATGGAGCTAACAATACGGCATCAGCCGACGGTCTGGAATGGAATGGTCGGATTTGGAGTATAACCAACCATTTCATTCCCTATACTGAGGAAGAAGTAGATGCACCTGATCGTTTTGAGAGTGATTTCATGACAAGGTTTATGGAACCGCTCCATTTTTCAGATGAAGCTAAAATTGTGTTAGAAGAAGGAAAAAAACTCTGGCGATTGTATTTTTCTATCGAAGACGAGTATCTTGTAAGGGAACGCCTTAAACTTAATCGTCCAGATGTCGGATGGTACCAAATTCGAAAAGCATTACAAGCTCGCAATGAAAGCGATAATACCAAACCAGCAGATTTTTCTTCATTAAAGAACGCTTACGAAGTTCTCACTGACAAACTAAGGCCCGAAGTTTTCAACAAAGGATTTCTTAAATCATAATAGACTAAAATTTAGTGTTAACAACATATACAGAACCACACATAATAAACCATGACGCCTTTTATCCACCTTCACGTCCATTCACAGTACTCGCTGCTCGACGGACAGGCCTCCGTTCCCGCGCTCGTCGACAAGGCGCTCGACGACGGGATGGCCGGCATTGCCCTGACCGACCATGGCAATATGTTCGGCGTGAAGGAAATCTATAACTATGTCAACGGCGGCTGTCTCAAAGGCTACAAAAAAGCACTCGAGAAAGCCGAGAAGAAGGGCGACCAGGCCAAAGCCGACCGCCTTAAAAACCGCATCAACCGAATCAAGGAGGGCAGCTTCAGGCTGATTATCGGCTGCGAGATGTATGTTGCCAACAACAGCCTCACCGACCGAACCGACAAACGCGACATCGGCCGCCACCTTATCGTTCTCGCCAAAAACTTCACCGGCTACAAAAACCTCATCAAGCTCGTTTCGCAGGCTTGGACCGAAGGATTCTACACCCACCCGCGAACCGACAAGGCCGCTCTCGCCGCCCATCGCGAGGGGCTGATTGTAGCCTCGGCTTGCCTTGGCGGAGAGATTCCACGACTGCTGCGCGACGGGCTGGTTGACGAAGCCCGCCGGAGCGTGGCTTGGTGGAAGGAGACGTTTGGCGACGACTACTACATTGAGTTGCAGCGTCATCCGTCGACAAACCCGTCGGGCAACAGCGAGGTTTTCGCCGAGCAGCAGCGAATCAATCCGATACTCATCCGGATTGCCCGCGAGCAAAACATCAAGATCATCGCCACTAACGACGTTCACTTCGTCAACGAGGACGATGCCGAGGCCCACGACCGACTGATATGCGTCAGCACCAACAGCTACGTCTCCGACATGGACCGCATGCGCTACACCAAGCAGGAATGGATGAAAACTCAGGCGGAGATGAACAAGCTTTTCGCCGACATCCCCGAGGCACTCGAAAACACGCTCGAAATCGTCGGAAAAGTTGAGCATTACTCAATCGACCACGGCCCGATTATGCCCAACTTCGACATCCCTGCCGAGTTCGGTACAGAGGAGGAGTATCGTGCGCGGCTGACCGAGAAGGATCTTTTCGACGAGTTTACGCGCGACGAGAACGGCAACGTAGTTCTCAGTCAGGAGGATGCCGAGGCGAAGATTAAAAAGCTCGGCGGCTACGACAAACTCTACCGCATCAAATTCGAGGCCGACTATCTGAAAAAGCTCGCCTACGATGGTGCCAAGAAGCGCTATGGCGACCCGCTGACGCCCGAACTGCAGGAGCGCATAAACTTCGAGCTCCACATCATGAAAACCATGGGTTTCCCGGGCTACTTCCTCATCGTTCAGGACTTTATCCGCGCCGGTCGCGAAGAGCTCGGCGTCAGCATCGGTCCGGGACGTGGCTCGGCCGCCGGAAGCGCCGTTGCCTACTGCCTGGGAATCACGCAAATCGACCCGGTTAAATACGACCTTCTGTTCGAACGTTTCTTGAACCCCGACCGTATCTCGCTGCCCGATATCGATATCGACTTCGACGACGACGGACGCTCGGAGGTGCTTCGCTACGTTACGCGCAAATATGGAGAAGAGAAGGTTGCCCATATCATCACCTACGGCACTATGGCTGCCAAATCGGCCATCAAGGACGTTGCTCGTGTAGAGCAGCTGCCGCTAAAAGAAAGCGACCGCCTGACGAAGATGATTCCCAAGCGAATGCCCGAAGTCGACGGTGCGCCGCTGGCCGAAACGCTCGACAACTGCTACAACTACGTCCCCGAATTCAAAACAGAACTGTCGACGAGCCAAAATCCGCTCGTAATCGAGACTCTCCAATATGCCCGCGAGCTCGAAGGCAACGTCCGCAACACGGGTGTCCACGCTTGCGGCGTAATCATCTGCCGCGACGATATTACCGACTGGGTTCCCGTCAGCACAGCCGTCGATAAGGCCTCCGGTTCAAAGGAGCGCATCATCGTCACGCAATACGAGGGCAAGGTAATTGAGGAAACCGGACTCATCAAGATGGACTTCCTCGGACTAAAAACCCTCTCTATAATAAAGGAGGCGATAAACAACATCAAGCGCACCCGCGGAATCGACATCGACATCGACAACATCCCCATCGACGACCCCAAAACCTATCAGCTCTACTGCGAGGGCAACACGGTCGGCACATTCCAGTTTGAGTCGGCGGGCATGCAGAAATATCTCCGCGAGCTCCAGCCCTCGACGTTTGAGGACCTCATAGCCATGAACGCCCTTTACCGCCCGGGACCTATGGAGTATATCCCCGACTTCATCAAGCGTAAACATGGCCGCGAGCCTATCACCTACGATATCCCCGAGATGGAAAAATATCTAAAGGACACGTATGGCATCACGGTCTACCAGGAGCAGGTGATGCTGCTGTCGCGACTGCTCGCCAACTTCACGCGCGGCCAGAGCGACACGCTGCGCAAAGCGATGGGTAAAAAGCTCATCGACAAGATGAACGAGCTCGAAAAACTTTTCCTCGAGGGCGGACAGGCCAACGGCCACAACCCCGAGACGCTCAAAAAAATCTGGAACGACTGGAAAGAGTTCGCCAAATACGCATTCAACAAGAGCCACGCCACGTGCTACAGCTGGGTTGCCTTCCAGACTGCATGGCTTAAAGCCAACTACCCAGCTGAATATATGGCAGCCGTGCTGACCCGCAACCGCTCGGATATCAGCAAACTGACCGTGTTCATGGAGGAGTGCAAACGAATGCACATCACCATCAAGGGTCCCGATGTCAACGAGAGTTACGCCGAGTTTGGTGTGAACGCCAACGGCGACATCCGCTTCGGTCTCGCCGCCATTAAAGGTGTGGGCGAAAACGTGGTCAGCGAGATTATCGCCGCACGCAACAACGGCGGAGCGTTCACGTCGATCTACGACTTCATCGAGCGCGTCAACCTGACGGCCCTTAACCGCCGTCTGCTCGACAACCTCGCCTACGCCGGAGCATTCGACTGCTTCAAGGAGGAGATCAAACGCGAAGATTTCTTCGAGAAAAACAACAAAGGCGAAACATTCAGCGAAGCACTGATGCGCTACGGTCAGCTCTACCACAACGACAAGCAGAGCCAGAGCCTTTCGCTCTTCGGCGACGACGACGCCGCGGCAAGCACCGCCGGGCGCCCGCCCGTTGTGCCCGCAATACCATGGATCGACGCTATACGCCTCGAGAAAGAGCGCGAACTCGTCGGCATCTACCATTCGGCTCATCCCCTCGACCCCTACTATCTCGAGCTCCACTACGGCATGCAGCCGCTTTCGAGCTTCAAGTCCGACGAAGTTGAGCTTGAGCGCGAATACACCTACGGCGGACTCGTCATCGACCTCTCGCAGCGCCCCACGAACGACGGCAAAGTGTTCGGCTATCTGAAGCTCGAGGACTACACCGGCTCGGCCGAAATCTACCTCAACCCCAACGTTTTCGCGCAGTTCTCCAACTTCGGCAAACCAAACATGGCGGTCTACGTCAAAGGGTTCTACCGACTCAACCGCGCCTGCGATCTGCAATTCACCGTAGGCCGCGTAGGTTATCTTGCCGACCTCCACGACAAGATGTTCACCGGCATCACCCTCACCCTCGACGAGCAGCAGCTCAACCAGAGCGTTTTCGACATGCTTTCGGAGATAACCGCTCAGAAGGCACAGGAGAAAACCATCTACGGCTCGCTGGCGCTGAGAGTGTTTGAGCCGGAAGTGAACCGCTACCTCAAGTTCGACTCCGAGCTGCAGGTGCCGCTGACACGCACCGTCCTGGAAGCTCTCGACGATATGCACATTGAATACCACGTCAACACATGACCTCGCGCCCTGATATAGCCCTCACGCCCATCGCCTCGGGCAGCCCGCTGCTCGCCGACGTGCGCAACCTCTACGAAAACTCATTTCCCGCCGAGGAGCGCCGCCCGTGGCAGGAGGTGGTGCGCCTGCTCGACGGCGAGAATCGGTTCTCGATGCTTGCCATCACCGCCGACGGCTCCTTTGTTGGCTTTATTACCCTCTGGCAGCTTTCGGCGGCTGTCTATGGCGAACATTTCGCCGTCGCCCCCGAGCTTCGCGGTGCGGGCATTGGCGGCGACGTGCTCAACACTCTCCTGCCCCGCCTCGCAAAGCCGTTTGTCGGCGAAGTCGAGCCTCCCGAAACCGGGCCGATAGCTCGCCGCCGCATTGAGTTCTACGCTCGCCACGGACTGCACACATTCCCCGATTTCGACTATCTACAGCCGCCCTACGCCCCCGGACTTCCGGCAGTTCGGCTGCTCCTCATATCCAACTCCGACGACCTCGACTTGCCGACAACCGCCGCTGAAATCCACCGCACAGTCTACGGCGCTGAAAACTAAATTTGGAGGTTTGGTAAAAAATCACTATCTTTGTGGCTGAACACCAACACCACAAAGCCACGCGTATGACTGAAACTACCAACCGCGACAACCAACAAGCCGAAATTGCCGACCGTATCCGCAAACTGATTGCGTTGCGGCGCACAAGCCAAAACTCGTTTGCCCGCGAGCTCGGACTCGACCGCGCAAACCTTTCGAAGCATCTCAGCGGCCGACTGCCCATAACTGCCGGGCTAATCAACCGCATCGTGGCCGACATGGGTGTCTCGAAACGTTGGCTCATGACCGGCGAAGGCGCGCCCTACGAAAAGCCCGTCCACGCCGATTATATATCCGCACCTTATTTATCAGCACAGGGCTTGGGAAACAACACCGCCACAACCGGAACACCAATCTACGACATCGACGTCGTTGCCGGATGCCGCGAGCTGTCGCAAATGTTCACTGCCGACCGAATCATAGGCTACGTCAGCCTGCCGCGACTCCGCACCGACAACGCCATCGTGCGCGTCAGCGGCGACAGCATGATGCCCGTAATCACCCCCGGAGCCTATGTGGCTATCAACCCCAACACTGATCTCCGCAACATCCTCTGGGGACAAATCTACGTTATCGTCATGGAGGACTATCGCCTCGTCAAATATCTTCGCCGCCACGACGATCCCACCAAACTACGCTTGCTCTCGGCAAATCCCGACTACGACGAAATGATTATCGACCGCGCCGACATCCGCGCCCTCTACCTCGTAGAGGCCATCATCAACTACGATCTTCGCTGCTAATCTCGATTTATCATGTTTCATCAGGATTTATCATGATGCAACCTGACGCATCTTGATTAGCCCCCATTAAAAAGCTAAACGGTCTGTCGTCGCGACAAACCGTTCAGTTTTAACCTTAAATCTAATACCATGAAAAAACACAGTGCAAATATAGTAATTATACACTTACAACGCAGGCGCAAGATAGTTGTTCAGCCCTACGACTGATTTAACTCTTTTTAACATGGCGGTTTTGTCTGCTATTCGTAACTTTACGCTAGAAATCACGAGCCGGCCCGCAACGGCGCGCTCGTATTAACCCTACTCCGTAACCGCATCAATAACAAAACATGCCTGAAAAGATACTGGTAGTCGACGACGAAGAGTCGTTGTGCGAAATCCTTAAATACAACCTCGAGAAAGAGGGCTACGACGTCACAACCGCCTACAGCGCTGAGGAAGCGCTGGAGCTCGACCTCTCCGTTTTCGACCTTATGATTGTCGACATCATGATGGAGCGTCTGTCGGGATTTGACTTCGTCAAACGAATCCGAATCGACGCCGCCACCGAATATACCCCGGTGTTCTTCTGCTCCGCCCTCACAGGCGAGGACGACACCGTAATGGGACTCAACATCGGCGCCGACGACTATATCAAGAAACCTTTCGTGATTCCCGAAGTGCTCGCACGCGTCCGCGCTCTTTTCCGCCGCGTCGGCACGAAACAATCATCGGCCGCGCCCGAACCGCAGCACAAACCAATCTACGAGCCCGACGTGACGTTCCGCGGACTGCGCATCGACCGCAACGAAAAGCTCTGCTATATAAATAATGAGATTGTTCCGCTGACGCGCACCGAGCTCGACATCCTGCTCTTCCTCCTGGTTCATCGCAACCGAATCTACTCGCGCGAAGAGATTATCCACAACGTCTGGTCGAGCGACGTTATCGTCACCAACCGCACCATCGACACCAACATAGCCCGACTGCGCAAGAAAATCGGGGAGTACGGCAACAATATCGTGACCCGCCTCGGCTTCGGATATGGATTCAAAGAGATGGTTTAGTTATAGGTGGAGAATATTCCTCCCCATGTTTGCCATGATGCTCGGCATCGTGGCTGTGCTCGTCGTTTTCCAATACCGCCGAGATAAGAAATTGAGCCGCGAAAAGATCGAAAGCCGACTCGACTTCATCAATCAGCGAATTCTGAACGCCTACGAGCGCGACATGGAGCTCCGACCCTTCCTTAACTTTCTCTACGACTACTACGAAGGCACATCGCTCGAAGGTATCGTTGTTAACGTCTACTCCTCCGACGGCGATATGCTCTACAATATCGGATTGTCCGTGCTCCAGGACTTCCATGAGGTAACTCAACAAAAGGAGTATCAAGAAGCGATGGTCTCGGCCGACGGACGTGGCGTTGAGTCGCGCAAAATCGACGGCCGCGAGATGATGTATATCGGCTCGCGAAGTGCCGACAACAAACTCTTTGTCCACACCTCGATGCCCTACACTCTCTCGATTCTCGACACTCTGATGGTCGACTCCGAGCTTTGGTGGCTCGTAATCCTGCTCATCACCGTGTCGCTACTTGCTTGCTGGATATCTACGCGCTACCTGACTAAGAATATCAAACTGCTGCAGACGTTTGCCGACCGCGCTGCCCACGGCGAAGGCGTTTTCGACACGAGCATATTCCCCCACGACGAGCTTGGCGACATTTCGCGTCAGATCGTAAAGCTCTACCACGACAAGGACGAGGCTGTGAAACGCTCAGAAAAAGAGCACAAAATCGCAATCCACGCAATTGAGGACAAATCGCGACTGAAACGCCAGCTCACCAACAACATCAACCACGAGCTGAAAACGCCTATCGGAGTCATAAAGGGCTATCTCGACACCATCGCTGCAAACCCCGACATGGACGCCGCTACACGCGACCGCTTCCTCGCCCGTTCGCGCGAGAATGTCGACCGCCTTTGCGCTCTGCTCAATGACGTTTCGGCCATCACCCGCCTCGAAGAGGGCGCCGGAAACGTGCCGGTTGACGCCATTGCATTCCACGACCTCGTGTTCGGCGTCGAAAACGACCTCACAACGTCGGGTATCGCCAGACACATGAAGTTCAACTACGACTTGCCGCTCGACTGCACCGTCAAAGGCAACACGTCGCTGCTCATCGGAATGGTTTGCAATCTCATCAAAAACGCTGCGCAACACTCCCACGGCACCGAAATGGGACTCCGCTTGGTTGTAGAATCAGCCAAACACTACACTTTCAGCTTCTACGACAACGGCACAGGCGTAGAGCCGCAGCATCTCCCCCACATCTTCGAACGATTCTTCCGCGCCGACGCCGGACGCTCGCGCAAAGCCGGTGGCACCGGACTCGGGCTGCCCATCGTGAAGAGCACCGTCGAAGCCCTTGGCGGCACCATCACCGCCCGCAACCGCTCTGAAGGCGGTCTCGAATTCCTCTTCACCCTCGAGAAGTGGAACGGAATCTAACCGCCACCCGTAAGCCAACTGCGTTACAGTGGGTTCTGTTTAAGGGAGCGTAGCGACCGCTTCTGCGTATCTATTTCGCTCGCTAACTGAAAGTTCTGCGTCCCATCCGCGAGTTCTGCCGGGCGATAGCCCTTTCTGCGTTTCTCTTGCCAGAAAATATGCCGCCGGCGGCCGAACGAACAAACTTTTCAACAGCAGTGTTAAAATTTTAACGCAACATAGTTTGCATTTTCTAATTTTGTACTAAATTTGTTGCCGCTACGTCAGGCAAACTTTGAAACCAACCGCCTGCCGCAGTCTCACTTTTCACAAAGCCATAACATCCCCCTATGAGCTATAGCTTTTTAGACTTCTTGGGCCTTTTAGGTGCTGTAGGTTTGTTCCTTTACGGCATGAAGGTTATGAGTGAAGGCCTTCAGAAGGCCGCCGGCGATCGTCTACGTAACATACTTGGCGCAATGACACGCAATCGTTTCACCGGAACAATCACCGGTTTTCTCATCACCGCCCTGATTCAGAGCTCGTCAGCGAGCACGGTCATGGTGGTGAGTTTTGTTAATGCCGGATTGATGTCGCTGGCCCAGTCGATGGCCGTCATCATGGGCGCAAACGTCGGCACAACCTTCACCGCTTGGGTCATCTCGCTTTTCGGATTCAAAGTCAACATCTCGGCCTTTGTGCTACCGCTCATAGGCATCGCCATACCGCTGCTATTCACTAAGAAGAGCCGCAACAAGAGCATCGGCGAATTCCTTATCGGCTTCGCCTTCCTGTTCATGGGACTCGACATGATCAGCCGCTACGTCCCCGACCTGCAGAGCAACCCCGAGATGTTCGCATTCCTCCAGCGCTACGCCTCGATGGGCTATCTCTCGGTGCTGATATTTGTCGGCGTCGGCATTTTGCTGACTATGGTCATCCAATCATCGGCAGCAACGTTTGCCATTACGTTGATTATGTGTAGTAAAGGCTGGATCAACTTCGACCTCGCCTGCGCGCTTGTGCTCGGCAGTAACATCGGAACCACCATCACGCCTATCCTGGCGTCGATGAGCGGTAATGTCGCGGCAAAGCGAACGGCGATGGGCCACTTGCTCTTCAACCTCCTGGGCACCCTATGGGTTCTATGCCTATATTTTCCGTTCGTCAACCTCAACGTCTGGCTGACCGAGGCCCTCGGTCAGGGTAACCCCGAGATGCTATCGACATTCGTCAACAACATCGAAGCCACTCAGCCCGATATCTACAACCACCTGTTCGACAACTCACTGCCCGACTCCCACCCGGTTGTAGCCGAAGTCGGACGCCTGCAGCAGAGCGTATCAATCGGTCTCGCCATATTCCACACGGTGTTCAACCTGATCAACCTAAGCATCATGATCTGGTTCACGAAACTCTATGTGCGCATCGTCGAGCGTCTCGTTCCGGCCAAGCACAAAGAAGACGAGGAATTCCAGCTCAAATTTATCTCCGGCGGTCTGATGAACGCCTCGGAGCTCAACATCGCCCAGGCCGAGAAAGAGATTGCAGTGTTTGCCGAACGCGTGCAGCGCATGATTGGAATGGCGCAGCAGCTCGTCCACACCAAGGACGACAGCGAAGATTTCTCCAACCGATTCTCGCGTCTTGAGAAATATGAGGATATCTCCGACCGCATGGAGATTGAGATTGCCCACTACCTGAACCGTTGCTCTGAAGGCCGCCTCTCCAACGAAGGTAAGCTCAAAATCGCCGCAATGTTGCGCATAGTCAGCGAAATCGAGAGCATCGCCGACTGTTGCTCGGGAGCCGGAAAAATCCTCATCCGCAAGCAGCAGAGCAGCGTGAAGTTCAACGAAGAGATCTACTCCAACATCGACACGATGTTCAGCTACGTCGAAGCCGCCATGGCCAACATGGTCAAACTCCTCGGCAACATGGAGCACGTCCGCGAGCAGGAGATTATCGTCAGCTACAACAAGGAGCGCGAAATCAACAACCTCCGCAACCAGCTCCGCACCGCCAACATCGAGAACATCAACTCGAAACACTACGAGTATCAGGCCGGCATCTACTTCATGGACCTCATCTCCGACCTCGAAAAGACAGGCGACTACATCATCAACGTCGTCGACGCCATCAAGGAACAAGTTCGCTCCAAAGCTGCTTAACCCCCTTCACAAGCACCGCATTAGCCCTCGAGCCAATGGGATATTCACCACGAACGTCCCGGCGGTTCTGCAGGATAAGCAGTTTGTAAACTCGCTGAAACATTAATTAATTTTTAGTCACAATTTGGCAACAAATCTGTTACCGAATGCCGCGATTTTAACATTCTGCTTTATATTTGCAACAAGAACCTGCAGGAGGTTTTTGCCTCCGCGACGGTTCAATTTGTAGAAACATTCATCACGAGTTATAACATTCGATTTATATCATTCGATGCAACCCCTCGACGCCAACCAGAACATTTCGACGCAGCGCAAGGAGCGACTTCTCATAGTCGATTCCGACACGATGACGTGCGAACTGCTGCAATATAAGTTTGAGAACGAGGGGTTCACCGTCGATATCACCCACGACGGCGAGAAAGCCCTGACGTTCCCCCTGAGCGACTACAATATGCTGATAGTCGACTTGATGGACGCCGAATTCAACGGCATCAAATTCGCCCACGCTCTCCGCGACAACCCCCGTACAGCCAACGTGCCGCTGATTTTCCTCTCGGCCAAAGCGTCGGAGGACTATATCGTCAACGGCCTCGACGCCGGAGCCGACGACTATATCCCCAAGCCGTTCTCGTCGCGCGAGCTTGTCGCACGCGTGCGAAGCGTCCTTCGCCGCCGCCGAATGATGACCGCCCGACGCATGAGCAACATCATGCGCTTCGAGGGGCTGAGCGTCGACTTCACCGCCGGCATCGTCATAATCGACAATCAGCCTGTTGCACTGACTCGCACCGAATATCTCATCCTCGCCATGTTCATGCGCCATCGCAACCAATTCTTCGAGCGCTCGGAAATTCAACACGAAGCCTGGGAGGAAGATAACATCTCGGAACGCACCGTCGACACAAACATCTCGCGCCTGCGAAAAAAACTCGGCGACTACGGCCGCTACATCGTCAACCGCCAGGGATTCGGCTACGGATTTCTCGCCAATGATAATGGGTAACGAGTAATGAGTAACCTGTTGGTTGAATTAGATTAGTGCATATTTGACTTGACCGATTTGACGAT
>CAYNSG010000017.1:6101-18238 GCA_964399885.1 uncultured Bacteroides sp. | reverse complement strand
TCATCGTCAAATCGGTCAAGTCAAATATGCACTAATCTAATTCAACCAACAGGTCCAACAATATGGCAACAACACCTACAACTACAACACCCGCAACCACCCCGTCGGCTCCGAAATTCCCCGACCAGGTGACGGGTATGTACATTCTTGCCCGCGCCCTTAAAAATGCCGGGCTCGACACGATGTATGGTCTGGTTGGCATTCCCGTAACGGAAGCTGCATATATTGCCCAGGCTCAGGGCGTGAGATTCATCGGATTCCGCCACGAGCAGCAGGCCGGCATGGCTGCCGCAACCCACGGTTATCTGACGAAGAAACCGGGAGTGCTGCTGACAGTTTCATCGCTCGGCTTCATGAACGGCCTGACAGCCACCACCAACGCCACAGTCAACTGCTACCCGATGATTCAGATTTCGGGCGCATCAGACCCGACGATGGTCGACATGAACATGGGCACGTATGAGCAGCTCGACCAGTTCAATACCGCCAAACCGCTCGTCAAAGCCGTGTTCCGTTGCAGCAAAGCCGAAGATATCCCGTCGGCAGTCAACCGCGCCTATCGCGCAGCTGTCAGCGGACGTCCCGGCGGCGTCTACATCGACATGACCACCCCCGCCCTCGGCCAGATAATGAACCGCGAGGATGCTGAGAAACTTTTCTACACCCCGGTCGACCTCGAAACACCCGTAGCCCCCAACCAGGCATCGGTTGACCGCGCCGTAGAGATTCTCACCGCCGCCAAGCGCCCGGCAATCATGCTCGGCAAAGGCGCAGCCTACGCTCAGATCGACGACAAAATCAAAACCCTTATCGAAACTTACAACATTCCATATCTCCCGACATCGATGGCCAAAGGCTTGATGCCCGACGCCGGCCCGCTGAGCGCGCTTTCGTGCCGCAGCACAATTATGGAGCAGGCTGATGTTGTAATGATTATCGGTGCACGTCTGAACTGGATGCAGTCGTTCGGCAAAGGCAAATGGAGCCCCACGATGCAGTTTATTCAGCTCGACGTTGAGCCGCAGGAAATCGACGTCAACCGCCAGATTGCCGCTCCGGTTATCGGCGACCTCGGACTCTCGATGGACGCCATCCTCGCCGCAATGAAAGGCAAAACAATGGCTGCCGACCCGACATGGGTGCCCAAACTTCAGGCCGAGACGAAAGCCAAGGATGCGAAATTCGCCCAGCGCATTGAAGCCGCCAAGGATGCCCAGCCGATGACCCACTGGACAGCCCTCGGCTCCATCAAGCCCATCCTCGAATCGAACCCCGACGTTATCCTCATCAACGAAGGAGCCAACACGCTCGACGACACCCGCGACACCATCAACCAGTCGAAACCTCGCGCCCGCGTTGACTGCGCAACATGGGCAATCATGGGCATGGGTATCGGCTCGACGATTGGCGCTGCTGTTGCTACCGGCAAATCAGTTGTTGCTATCGAAGGCGACAGTGCATTCGGATTCTCCGGCATGGACTTCTCGACTATCTGCAGATACAACCTCCCTGCAACCGTTGTAATATTCAACAACGGCGGCATTTATAACGGCATCGGTGAGAACCTGAGCAAGGACGGCGATCCCGCCCCGACAACCCTCGATGTGAAGGCTCGCTACGACAAACTCGGCGACGCATTCGGTGCAAAAACCTACTATGTCACAACTCCGGCTGAACTGACCACAGCATTGACCGAGGCCATAGCTTCGAAGAAACCATGTCTGATCGACGTTCAGCTCGCAGCCGATTCGGGCAAAGAGAGCGGACATATCGGGTACTTAAATCCTGCACCACTTATTGATATAGTGGTTTAATCTCTATTTCAGCATCCTCAGCGAAGGGATGCACATGCAAGCTAAACAACCGCCGCCGCGGGCGACAGCCATCGAGGCGGCGGCTATTTTACAAATAATCACTCTTTCAACTTTATGGAACACATACTATTATACGCGATAGTCCCGATTATAGTCGTGATGCTTGCCGGCTATATTTCCGGAAAGAAAGGAATCTTCTCGGGCGAAGACGCCAAGAAGTTCAACAAAGTAGTGCTCGACTATGCATTGCCGGCCGCACTATTCGTTTCAATCGTCCAGGCCAACCGCGAGATGCTCGCCGCCGACATCAAGCTCTCAATCGTGTCGCTCATCGGCATCATGGGCTGCTTTATGCTGGTCTACTTCGTATTCCTCATGTTCAAGAAGAATACGGGCGCCGACGCTGCTGTTTCGGCCTTGATTAGCGGTTCGCCGACCATCGGCTTCCTTGGATTTGCCGTCCTTGAGCCTATTTTCGGCACAACGCCCGCGGTTGCACTCGTTGTAGCCATCGTAGGTATCGTTGTCAACGCCGTAGGTATTCCCGTAGGCCTCTCGCTGATGAACTCATCGCTCGAGAAGCATAACCCCGGAGCCAAGAAAGAGAGCGCATGGAAGCCTGTGCTTCACGCCCTCGCTCAGCCCGTTGCATGGGCGCCGATTCTCGCCGTCGTTTGGGTTGTCGTTGGAATTCCTTGGCCGAAATGGGCAAGCCCCTCGTTCGACCTTATCAAGGGCGCCAATGCTTCGCTCGCAGTATTCTCTGCCGGTATAACCCTCTCGGCCATTAAGATTCAGGTCAACTGGCAGGCTATCCTCGGCACGATTCTGAAGATGATTGTCATGCCGGCCGTTGTACTCGTTCTCGGTTTGCTCTTCCACATGGATCCGCTCAACCTGAAGATGCTCGTTGTAGCAGCCGCTCTGCCGCCGGCATTCTCCGGTATCATCATCGCCGACGAATACGACACCTATGTTGCGACAGGCACCTCGTCGCTAACCATCTCCGTCATAACATTCATCGGGTTCTGCCCGCTATGGATATGGATTACCGACCTCTGCCTGAAAGCATTCTAAACTGAACAACCTTCTCATGACCGACCGTGTCTCTCAAAGCTCGGTCGGTCATTAATAAAACCCACTGTTTCACTATGTCTGAGAACCCCACCCCGCGAAAAGCGCAAAAAGTAATCATGGACGGCTGCACAGCTGCCGCTCACGTAGCCTACGCGCTCAGCGAAATCGCCACCATCTATCCCATAACCCCCATCGCGTCGATGGGCGAAACCGCCGACCGTTGGGCACTCGCCGGACGCCGGAACGTCTGGGGACGTCCGATGCAGGTCAAGGAGATGGAGAGCGAGCTCGGGGCTGCGGGAGCCACCCACGGCGCTGCTGCCGGCGGGGCGTTGGCAACAACGTTCACCTCCTCGCAGGGTTTGCTGCTGATGATTCCCAACATGTTCAAGATTGCCGGCGAACTGCTGCCGGTTGTATTCCACGTCGGGACTCGTTCGATAGCCACTCAGGCACTCTCGATTTTCGGCGACCGCCAGGACGTCATGGCATGCCGCTCAACCGGCTTTGCATTCCTGGCTTCGGCTTCGGTTCAGGAAACTATGGACCTTGCCGCCGTTGCACATCTGGCCGCCATCAAAGGCTCGCTGCCCGTTGTCCATTTTTTCGACGGCTGGCGCACGAGCAACGAAACCGCAACCATCGAAACCATAGGCTACGACACCCTCGCCTCGATGGTCGACGCCGACGCTCTGGAAAAATTCCGCCGGCGTGCGATGAACCCCTGTCACCCCGACCTGCGCGGGTCGGCACAGAATTCCGACGTCTATTTCCAAAACCGCGAGGCAACCAACCCGCTCTACAACGCCTTCCCGGCCATTGTCGCCAAAGCAATGAAGCAAGTCGGCGACGCTACCGGCCGCGACTACCACCTGGTCGACTACGAGGGAGCTGCCGATGCCGACCGCGTCATTGTCGTCATGGGCTCGGCAGCCGAAGTTGCCGCCCAGACCTCGGCAATGCTCAATAGCCAAGGCGAGAAAACCGGCGTCGTTAAGATTCGTCTTTTCCGTCCCTTCCCCGCCAAGGAGCTCATGGAGGCAATTCCCGCGACGGTCAAGAGCATCGCCGTGCTCGACCGCAGCAAAGATCCCGGCGCACCCGCCGGACCGCTCTGCCTCGACGTCGTCGCCGCCATCTTCGCCGCCGGACGCAACATAAAAGTAGCCGCCGGACGCTATGGCTTGGCAAGCAAAGAGTTCAGCCCCGGCATGGCGAAAGCTATCTTCGACGAGCTCGCCAAACCGGAGCCTCGACGGGAATTCACCGTCGGCATCAACGACGACGTCACCCACCTCTCGCTCGACTACGACCCGCAGCTCGACATCGTCGACGCCAACGTCAGCCAAGCCATTTTCTACGGCATGGGCTCCGACGGCACTGTCGGCGCAACCCGCCAGGCTGCCGGAATCATCGGCGCCACCTATGGTAAATTCGCCCAAGCCTATTTCCACTACTCTGCCAAAAAGTCGGGCGGTTACACTATCTCCGAGCTCCGCTATGCCGACGCCCCGATCAAGGCCGCCTACTCGATTCTCAACGCCGACTATGTAGCGTGCAACAAGTCGACCTACGTCGACCGCTTCCGCCTGCTCGACCATGCCCGTCAGGGCGCCACGTTCGTGCTCAACTCGCCCTGGAGCGCCGACGAGATGGACGCCAAGCTGCCCCCGCGCCTGAAACGCGAGATTGCAGCCAAACAACTCAGATTCTACAACATCGATGCCGCAGCCCTCGCCGAGAAAAACGGGCTGGGAGTGCGCATCAACACCATCATGGAGACCGTTTTCTTCAAACTCAGCGGAGCCGTCGACTTTTCGGCAGCCGTTGCCGCGCTGAAGGAAACCGTTCGAACGACCTACATGCACGAAGGCGGCGAAATCGTCGACCGCAACATCGCTGCAATCGATGCCGCCCCGGGTGCATTGAACGAAATTAGCTATCCCGCTTCATGGGCCTCGTGTCCCGACGCTCCCCAAAGCGATGAACAGTTACCGGCATTTGTTAAAAACGTGGCTCGGCCATGTTTGGAATTGTTGGGTAATGCATTGCCGGTATCAGCGTTCACCCCCGACGGGACCATGCCAATGGGCACGACGGCCTATGAAAAGCGGTGTATAGCTAACCGCATACCGCAATGGGACGCAACGAAATGTATCGAATGCACGCAGTGCTCGCTCGTCTGCGCCCATGCCGCAATCCGACCCTATCTGCTCTCGGCCGACGAAATTGCGGCCGCACCGCAAGGGTTCACATCGAAAGACGCCACCGGTCCGCAGCTGAAAGGCCTGCAGTGGCGCATACAAGTATATCCCGACGACTGCACAGGCTGCGGCTCGTGCGCCACAATCTGCCCCGGACATGCGCTGACTATGATGCCCATAGCCCCGCAGCTCGAGCTGCAACGCCGACTGCTCGACTACTGCCAAACCACCGTCGCCCCGAAAGAAACCGCCGTAGCAGCCGTCAACCGTTTCACCATCCGCGGCTCGCAGCTCTCGCAGCCGATGCTGCAATTCTCGGGAGCATGCGCCGGATGCGGCGAGACGCCCTACGTCAAACTGTTGACGCAACTCTTCGGCGAGCGTATGATCATTGCCAACGCCACAGGCTGCAGCTCTATCTGGGGCGCCAACTACCCCAGCAACGCCTACTGCACCAACTCGGCCGGGCGCGGCCCGGCTTGGGGCAACTCGCTCTTTGAGGACAATGCTGAGTATGGCTACGGAATCGCCGCTGCCATAACTCACCGCCGCGAGGCGCTCCTCGACCGCGCTCGTCAAGCATCGGCCGATGCGGCCACCCCGGCAGCCGTCAAAACAGCCCTCGACGCTTGGATTGCCGCCGAGGCCGATGCCGCCGCCTCGCAATCGACCGCCGAAGCGCTACTGACCGCCATCGGACAGAACCCCGCCACTCCCCTACTCGCCTCAATCATTGCCGACGCCGACCTGCTCGGGAAAAAGAGCATCTGGGCAATCGGCGGCGACGGATGGGCCTACGACATCGGCTTTGCCGGACTCGACCACGTGCTCGCCCAGGACACCGACATCAACATGCTCGTCATGGACACCGAGTGCTACTCAAACACCGGCGGACAGACATCGAAAGCCACGCCACTCGGCGCTGTAATGAAATATGCTGCCGACGGCAAACGAACTTACAAGAAAGACCTCGGGCGGATGATGATGACCTACGGCACCGTCTACGTTGCCTCCATAGCCCTCGGCGCAAACTACCAACAGGCAATCAACGCGATGAAAGAAGCCGAAGAGTATCCCGGACCGTCGATTATCATCGCCTACTGCCCCTGCATAAACCACGGAATACGCGCCGGCATGAGCCACTCGATTGTCGAAGAGCGACTTGCCGTAGCCACCGGCTACTGGCAGCTCTACCGCTACGACCCGCGCCGTGCCGCCCAAGGACTCGACCCGCTGCAGCTCGACATGCCCACCCCCGACGGACAACTCGTGCCATTTATCAACGGCGAAGACCGCTACGCCGACCTCAAGATGGTCGACCCCGCCGAAGCAGCCATCCTCCAGCCCGAGCTCCAAAAGCGCACCCTCAGCATCTTCAACGCCCTCCGCGCCCAAGCCACAGCCGCTCCCCAGCCCCCCGCAAAGCCCTAAACATTTTGGTTTTTCTGTCATTTTAGGCCTAAAACATTTTGGACTTTCTGACATTTTTGCCCCAAAACATTTTGGCTTTTCTGACATTTTTGCCTAAAAACATTTTGGCTTTTCTGACATTTAGATTAATTTTGCGGTTAAAATTAACTATTTACGCGAAAACATGAGCACTCGAATTTTTAAGCGCAAAATCTACGACAAATTATTAGACTGGAAGAAGCATTCAATCAACAAAACCGCATTGCTGATTGAGGGTGCCCGACGGATAGGCAAATCAACTGTTGCAGAAGAATTTGCCCGCAATGAGTACGACGATTATCTCCTCATCGATTTTTCGACTGCATCGGAAGATATAATCAACCTGTTCACCCACATCGACAATCTCGATCGTTTCTTCTTAATGCTACAGACATTTACCGGCAAAACTCTGCCTGCCGGGAGAGCCGTCATAATCTTCGACGAGGTTCAGTTTTGCCCAAAAGCCCGTCAGGCTATAAAGCATCTTGTTAAAGACGGACGCTACGACTATATCGAAACCGGCTCACTCATATCCATAAAGAAAAACGTAAAAGATATTCTAATTCCGAGCGAGGAACAGCACATCGACATGTATCCCATGGACTTTGAAGAATTTCTATGGGCCACAGACAAGAAAGTCAAATTTGATTTTATTCGTCAATCGTTTGAAACTCTCACCCCAATGGGCGACGCAATGAACCGTCACCTGATGGAAGAGTTCCGTTTGTACATGCTCGTCGGAGGAATGCCGCAAGCGATTAATGCATTTCTCAACACAAACGACTTTGCCGCAGTCGACCGGGTTAAACGCGAAATTCTCCGCCTCTATGACGAAGATTTCAGGAGAATCGACCCCTTAGGCCGAGCTTCGACCATATTCAAATCCATCCCATCCGAGCTTTCGCGCAACACGCTGAGATACAAAGTGGGGAGCGTTATCGAAGGTAGTCGCGTTGACCGACTCGGAGAAGTTTTCTCCGACATTGCAGAGTCGAAGACAGTCAATCTCGCCTATCATGCCAACGACCCCGGCGTCGGGTTGGCGCTTCATGCCAATCCCGATTATTTCAAGATGTTTCTAACCGACACCGGATTGTTTATAACCCTGTCGTTTCTCGACGGCGACTATACCGACAACGTCATATACCGCAAATTGTTGGCCGACAAGCTGCCGACCGATTTGGATTACATTTACGAGAACGTTGCCGCTCAACTGTTGCGCACCGCCGGCCACTCCTTATACTACTACACCTTCAAGGAGCGACAGCCCGACATCGAAAAGCCACGCACCTACGAAGTCGACTTCCTGATTAACAAAGGCGACAAAATCTGCCCCATAGAAGTCAAATCCTCGGGCTATAAGAGCCACAAATCGCTCTATGAGTTCAGTCGCAAATTCTCGTCGCGCATCAAGAACCGCTATCTGCTCTACACCAAGGACATCCGCAAAGACCACGACATCATCTGCCTCCCAATCTACATGGCCGGCCTCCTCTAAATCTTAGCTACTCGGTTAGCGGAGGGCGTCGCGGCGGAGGAGGGCTTCGGGCGAGGGGACCTTGCCGCGGAAGTTGACGTAGAGGGTCATGGGGTCTTCGCTGTCGCCGCGCTCGAGGATTTCGTGGCGGAAGCGATTGGCGGTGGCGCGGTCAGTTACGCCGTTTTCGAGAAACATCTCGAAGGCGTCGGCGTCGAGCATCTCCGACCATTTGTAGCTGTAGTAGCCGGCGGCATATCCTCCTGCAAAGATGTGGCTGAACTGCGGAGAGAACAGTGCACCTTCGACGGGCTCGAAAATCTGCACCGGCGCGGCGGCGCGGTGCTCAAAGTCGGCCGCATCGCCGACAGGTTCGGTGACAGGTTCGGTGATGGTGTGCCACGCCATGTCGACGTAGCCGAATCCCAACTGACGCCAGCAGGCGTAGGCTACGCCGAAGCGCGAGTCGGCGATGATGCGTTCGATGTCAGCTTCGGGGATGGGCTCGCCGGTGAGATAATGGCGGGCGAACGTGTCGAGAAACTCGCGGCGCGTCAGGAAGTTTTCGTTGAATTGCGAGGGGAGCTCTACGAAGTCGCGGTAGACATTCGTGCCCGACAGCGTTGAGTAGCGTGTGCGCGAGAAAAGCCCGTGGAGAGCGTGGCCAAACTCGTGGAGGAATGTGCGTACTTCGTCGGGCGATAGCAGCGAGGGAGCCGTCGCCGTGGGTTTCGTGAAGTTCATCACGAGCGATACGTGCGGACGGTGGTCGCCGTCGGTGTCGACCCATTGCGGGGCGAAGTCGGTCATCCACGCGCCGGGGCGCTTGTTGTCGTGCGGGAAGAAATCCGTGTAGAGCAGCCCGAGGTAGGAGCCGTCGGTGTCGATTACCTCAAACGCCTTCACATCGGGGTGGTAGACCTCGACGTCGGCCGGGCGGAAGGTGATCCCATAGAGCGTTGTTGCCAGTCCGAGCACACCGTCGATAACCTTTTCGAGCGGGAAGTAGGGGCGCAGAGCCTCAACGTCGTAGCCAATCTTCTCGCGGCGCAGGCGGTCGAAATAAAACGAGTAGTCCCACGGCTTCAGCTCATCCAATCCTGAGAATTCGCGCAGCTCGGCCATCTCGCTCTCCAGCGGCTCGCGATAATCCTCGCGGAGCGAATCGAGCATTTGCATTACGTTCTCCACGTTTCCCGCCATAGTCCGCTTCAGCGACAGTTCGGCGTAGTTGCTGAATCCGAGCAGCTGCGCTTTCTGCCGGCGCAGGTCGACAATGCGCTCAATCACCGGAATATTGTTGCGCTCGCCCGAGGTGTTGCGAGTGTTATACATCCGCCAAAGTTTCTCGCGCAGCTCGCGGCGCGTGCTGTGGCGCATAAAAGCCGAGTAGGTGGGCTGGTCGAGCGTTATTACCCACTCCCCCTCGCGCCCCATCTCGCGGGCTTTCTCGGCGGCAGCGTCGACGATACGCTGCGGCAGTCCGTCGAGGTCGGCAGCGTCGGTGATAGTCATCGACAGCGCATTCAGCTCGCGCAGCACGTTCTGCCCGAACTGTGTAGTCAGCTCCGACAGCTCGGCATTTATCTCGCGATAGCGGTCGCGGTCGGCCTCTTCGAGCGTTGCGCCGCTGAGCTGAAAGCTCTCGTAGGTTTCGTCGAGCAGTCGATTGTCCTCAGGAGTCAGGTCGAACGAGTCGCGGTTTTCATAGACTGATTTCACGCGCTCCCACAGCCATCGGTTGAGGTTGACCGACGTCGAGAACGCGCTTAGTTTCGGCGCCACGCGAGTCATGATTTCCATCATGTTGTCCGACGCCATGCAGCTCTGCATCGGTCCGAACACGCTCATGACGCGGTTGAGCTTGTCGCCCGAGGCTTCGAGCTCAACGATAGTGTTGTCAAACGTCGGCGGCTCGGGATTATGCGCTATAGCGTCGATTTCGGCTTTTGCCTCAGCGATAGCGCTTTGAATTGCCGGCTCATAGTCGGCTTCACTGATTTGGCTGAACGGTATGGAGTTATGGAGAGTGTCGTAGGGACGGTCAAAAATTTCTTTCATCGTTAGAGTCTGTCTCATATGTTTTATTTCAAAGATTCCTCCATGACGAGGTCGATTATGATGCGGTCGGGGAACAGCTGCGGATGGTTGGTAGTGTCCTCCTCAAAAGCGTCGACAAATTTCTCTTTGCCCTGCTCGGCTACCGAGCGGCGGTATAGGTCGACGGCTTTGCGCCACTGCCGGCGCGCCATAGCCAAGTGACCGGCATTGAGCAAGTCGGTAGCCGACGGCTTCTCGGCGAGCAGGCGGTCGAAAATCTCCGAGGCTCGGTCGAAGTCGCCGGTTAGCAACCGTGCCCACGCCATGAGCGACAGCGTAGGGCGGTGCTCCGGTCGCAGGAAGTCGGCCTTGTAGAGCGCGCGTATAGCCTCCCGGTGCTCACCGAGTTCCATCAAGTTTTGGGCGATTTTCAGAGCAATCGCCGCCTCGTCGGGGCGCAGTTTCTCCAGCCGGCGGTAGCTTTCGAGCGCGTCGGCCCATCGCTCCTGCTGCATCTGAGCCTGCGCGAGGTGGCGCAGCGTCCAGACGTCGTCGGAGTTTATAAGGTCGGCATTGCCAAACATCTCGATAGCCGCCGCATAGTTGCCCATCGCCTGATAGAGATAGCCAAGCTTCTGGTAGATTTGCGGGTCGTTCTCGCCATCGTTGACAAGGCGGCGGAAAATCAACGTCGCCTGGCTGTCATAGCCGCGCTTGAAGTAGAATTCGCCGAGCAGCCGCATGTTGTCGGGCGTAGCCAGGGCGGGAATCGACCGGGCGGTAAGAATCAGCGCGGCTTTGTCGGCGAACGGGTCGACAAACTCGTTGCGGCGGTTGAATATCTTAAAGAAACGATAGAGGTTCTGCAGGAAGCGCGTGCCGATTGTCTCGCGGTTGGCGCGCGAGGGGTCGAGAGTAGCGCTCTGCATCTCGGCGATATGCTGTTCGGCAGCTTTCATCTGGTCGACCATCGCCTTGCGCATCGAGTCGGGGACCTGACGAGCCGAAAGCACTAGCGAATACTTGTCGCTGTCGCAGAACACGGTGACGCTCTCGAGCATCTCCAGAAACTCCTTGGGCAGCGGCGTCTGAGCTATCTGAGGCTCGTCGGCGCGGAACGGCAGAAACCAGTTGGAAATCTCGTTGAAAAACGCATATCCCTTGAGCTTCGAGAACGTGCTCATCATCACGTCGGCGCCGTCGGCCTGAAGCTCCGAAAACTCGCGAAGCTTGTCGGCGATGCCGCTCTTGCGCAGCTTCTCTTCCCAGTCGGGATTTATGTCGCCCTCGCCGAGCGCCTCAAGGTCGTCGGCCGAGAGATTGCGGAACGTCTCGTCGAGCTCATCCTTATGTTTGAGCATTCCGGGGAGCAGCTCCTCGTCGACTTTGCGCGTGACGCGGTCGGTGTCGGCCGTGCGCAGTATCAACCGGCAAACCATTCTGATATCGTCCGTCCATCCGCGGCGCTCCGAGATTGCTGCCAAGGCGTTGGCAACCTTTGGGGGACGCTCGTCGTGCCACCAGCGCATCAGTGTCAACATCAGCGCGCATAGCGCCGCAACCTGAATCTGAGGATTTTCCGACGAATCGTAGACCCTTGCCAACCACTCGGCGCGACGCGGGTCCTCGACAGCCAAAGCCCCCAACAGAACGGCATTGATAATCTGCACGGCGTCGGCCGCCGCTACCGCCGGATTGCCTACGAACGCCGTCAGCGCCTGGGCGTCGGCATCGGTGAGCGGAAACGCTGTCCAGACGAGCTTGAACAGCCGACGTCGCAACTGTTCGGCCTCTGCCCGGCTCGATTCATCGGCTCCACCGCTTATCAGCGCCATCCCCGACTCCGAAAGCAGCTGAGCGAAACGCGCCGACAACTGCGCGATCGACGAATCGCGCTGAAGATTCTCATAGCGGATTGTAGAATAATATAGCATCGGCGACTCCTTCAGCCGCTCGTAGCGCACAAGCCGTTCCAGCGAGCGACGCACGCCGGCGGCGATATCGGCCAACACTTGCGCGCAGCGCGGATCGTCGATGCCGTCGAGGGCATAACCCTTCAGCAATCGGTAGTTTTCG
>CAYNSG010000017.1:0-6001 GCA_964399885.1 uncultured Bacteroides sp. | reverse complement strand
GCGCGGATCGTCGATGCCGTCGAGGGCATAACCCTTCAGCAATCGGTAGTTTTCGCGCAGACGCTCAGTTTCGTCGCGCAGTGAGGCGGGAGCCTGAATGGCAGCAGCAATGTTGTCGAGCCCTACGAAAGCCTCTTCGTAACGGCTCGCGGCGAGGGAGAGTAACACCCCGTGGCGGTAAGAATCGATATTGGTCATACACATCTATAACGCAAAAACTGTGCCAAATGTGCGCCCCAAGCCCTCAAATAGCCACAAACGAAGCTCCGCTGCTTTCGATTTCGGCTATCGGAGGAAGGGGTTGGAGGCGAGCTCGGCGGCGATGGTTGTAGCGGGGCCGTGGCCGGGATAGACCACTGTTGCCGGGGGCAACGACAGCAGACGGCTGCGAATCGACGATATAAGCTGAGCATGGTCGCCGCCGGCAAGGTCGGTGCGTCCGACGCTGCCGCGGAAAAGTGCATCGCCGGTGATGACAAATCCCGCCGAGGCGCTGTAGAGCGCAATCGAGCCGGGCGAATGTCCCGGAACCTGAAGCACTTCGAGCTTCTCGTCGCCGAGCCAGAGGAAGTCGCCCTGCTTCACCTCGATGTCGGGGCGAACGGGTTCGGCGGGGACGTTGCGCAGGCGGAAAGCACGCGCCTGCTGCGGAATATGCTCGCCCAGAGGGGCGTCGTCGGCACACGCTGTCAGCCCTACGCCGTAGCGCTCGCGGACGTAAGCATTGCCCATTGTGTGGTCGATATGCAGATGAGTGTTGACGAGCATAACAACCTGCAGCTGCTGCGCGGCAATCCATTCGCCGAACTTTTCGCAGATGTCGGGATTGTCCATGCCCGGGTCGACGACGGCGGCTTGAAGCGTTGCCGTGTCGAATACAACATAGGTGTTAACGCCAAAAAGATTAAACTCGAATCGCTTGATTTTCAACATAGACGCACGTAGATTAGTTGTTTTGTGGCGAAATATTCCTCGCTGAACCAGTCGGTGAGCGGCACTTCAACCACCGGCATCCGCGCTGCTCCGACCTCGCCCGAGAGGTCGCCACCTTTCAAACATAACAATCCAGGCGGCAATGCGTTCAAATTTCGGCGCTCAAGATTTCGTCGGGCAATCTTTACAAGGCCGTCGAGCTCCATTACAGCGCGGCTCACAACGTAGTCGAACTTCTCGTGGCACTCGCCCGCGTCGCCATGCTGCACGCTGACATTCTGCAACCCCAGCGACGCCGCAACCGACTCGGCAACGAGCGTCTTCTTGCGTATGCGGTCAATCAGGTGGAACGTACAGTCGGGCCAGAGCGTGGCCAAAGGCACGCCGGGAAATCCGCCGCCCGTGCCGAGGTCGAGAAACCGAGTTCCCGGCGCCGGAGTGAAAAACTTGGCGATAGCAAGCGAATGGAGGATATGATGCTCGTAGATATTGTCGATGTCGCGGCGCGAAACGACGTTGATCTTCGCGTTCCACTCCTTGTAGAGCTCGCCCATGGCAGCAAAACGCTCGCGCTGGGTGGCTGTCAGCTCCGGGAAATATTTCAGAATCTCGTCCATAATCGAATCGAAAAGTCGAAAGAAAAAAGAGAGAAGCAGCCGGACTATAAGCCGGGTTATGTCGGTGCGCTGCTTCCCGCCCGCTGTCGGGTCGGGGCCGGCGCGCCGTTTCGTCATTTATCTGCGCCTCTGCGTCGCCGCAGGGCTTTAGCAGCCTACCCCCCGGCAATGGGCGAGCAACCCTTAAATGCCGGTATACTTGGCCTTGCAACCCATAAGGTGTGCGGCCCGCAATGTCGCCATCGCGGCCGGTGGGCTCTTACCCCGCCTTTTCACCCTTACCGCCGCTCAACAGAGGGAGCGGAGGCGGTTGTTTTCTGTCACACTACTCTGCCGTCGCCGACAGCTTCCCGTTAGGAAATATGGCGCTCTGCGTTGCCCGGACTTTCCTCACGCCGCTCCAGCGGCGGCGCGCGACGAAACGTCCGGCTGCTTTTCTCGTCGGCAAAGTTACGCATTTTCCCCGAATAATCCCCCCTTCCACGATTTATCAAGATTCATCAAGCTTCATCATGATGCAACCCGATTCATCAAGCTTCATCAGGATGCAACCTGATGCAACCTGATGCAACCTTATTCATCCTGCTGCAACCCTCCTCGCCGCCGCGAATTGTTAAAATTTACAATTGCCGCGCTTTTTTTCGACGCGAGGAGTTATCTTTGCAAAAATAACCAAAACACATAACGGAATGAAGAAACATAATTTTTATGCAGGACCATCAATCCTGAGCCAGTACACCATCAAGAACACCGCCGATGCCATCATCGACTTCGCCGGAACAGGGCTCTCGATTCTCGAGGTGTCGCATCGCAGCAAGGAGTTCGTCGCCGTAATGGACGAAGCCCGTGCGCTTGTAAAGGAACTCCTCGACGTCCCCGAAGGCTACTCCGTGCTGTTCCTCGGCGGCGGCGCAAGCCTCCAGTTCTGCATGGTGCCTTTCAATATCCTTGCCAAGAAGGCCGCATATCTCGAGACGGGCACCTGGGCCGTCAACGCCATCAAAGAAGCTCGCCTGTTTGGCGAGGTCGACGTCGTTGGCTCGTCGAAGGACGCCAACTTCACATACATCCCCAAGGACTTCACCGTGCCGCAGGATGCCGACTACTTCCACTTCACTTCCAACAACACCATCTACGGCACTGAAATCCGCCGCGACCCCGATGCCGGAAAAGTGCGCCTGGTTGCCGACATGTCGAGCGACATCTTCTCGCGCCCCGTCGACGTCAGCAAATACGACATCATCTATGCCGGAGCGCAGAAAAACCTTGCCCCCGCAGGTGTAACCATCGTCATCGTGCGCGATGACGCTCTCGGCCACGTCGACCGCCCCATCCCGACCATGCTCGACTACCGCACCCACATCAAAAAAGACTCGATGTTCAACACTCCGCCGGTGCTCCCCATCTACTCCGCAATGCAAACCCTCCGCTGGTACAAAGAGACGGGCGGCGTTGCCGAGATCGAAAAGCGCGACCTCGCCAAGGCTGCATGCCTCTACGACGCCATCGACTCGAGCCGCATGTTTGTCGGAACAGTCACCGACCCCGCCGACCGTTCGATTATGAACGTCACCTTCGTCATGAAGCCCGAATATAAAGAGCTCGAAAAAGATTTCGTCGACTTCTGCTCTACCCGCGGAATCGTCGGCATCAAAGGCCACCGCTCGGTTGGCGGCTTCCGCGCATCGCTCTACAACGCTCTGCCGATGGAGAGCGTCGAGGTGCTCGTAGCTGCTATGGCTGATTTCCAGAACGCCCACTAATCTACCTTCCGACATGAAAGTACTCGTTGCTACCGAAAAGCCGTTTGCAGCCGTTGCTGTCGACGGCATCCGCCAGGTTATCGAAGATGCCGGCTACGAGCTCGAACTGCTCGAAAAATACTCATCGAAGTCCGACCTGCTCGCCGCTGTTGCCAACGCCGACGCACTGATTGTGCGCAGCGATAAAGTCGACGCCGAGCTCTTCGACGCCGCCAAGCAGCTGAAAATCGTTGTCCGCGCCGGCGCCGGCTACGACAATGTCGACCTCGCCGCCGCCACTGCCCATGGCATCTGCGTTGAGAATACCCCCGGTCAGAACTCCAACGCCGTTGCCGAGCTCGTGTTCGGCCTGACAATTATGGCCATGCGCAATATGTACGACGGCACCTCGGGCTCGGAGCTCCGCGGCAAACGCCTCGGCATCCACGCCTTCGGACAGGTCGGACGCAACGTGGCCCGCATCGCCAAAGGCTTCGAGATGGAAGTCTCTGCGCTCGACCCCTTCTGCCCCGACGAAGTCATCACCGCCGCCGGCGTCGCCCCCGTACATTCAGTCGAGGAGCTCTACGCCGAAAACCGCATCGTCTCGCTCCATATCCCCGCAACCGACGAGACGCGCCACTCCGTGGGCTACGACCTCATCACGCGCCTGCCCAAAGGCGGAGTGCTGGTCAACACCGCCCGCAAAGAGGTGATCGACGAGGACGGCCTCGCCCGCGCGCTCGCCGACCGCTCGGACATCAAGTATGTGGCCGACATCCGCCCCGACAACGCCGACGACCTCCTGGCGCGATTCCCCGGCCGCATGTTCTTCACCCCCAAGAAGATGGGCGCACAGACCGCCGAAGCCAACATCAACGCCGGCATCGCAGCCGCTCGCCAGATTGTCGACTTCATCCAGAAAGGCATCGACAAATATCGCGTCAACCGCTAACCGACAATTGATTACCGCACAGAGCACGCGCTAAACCGCCAAGTTAGCGCGCGCTCCTTTGCGTTATGTCGCGAATATTTGCTATTTTTGCGCCGTTAAATCGAAATTAATCGAAATTAATGGACGAGGAAACTAAAAAACGACTGGCTAAAGACCCCGACGGGTTGATGACCTACGAATATATCGCCAACCATATCGGCGACTGCGATTGCATCATGAACGAACTGGCCGAAAACATGGTGCGCGTCGACCAAAACGGACAATTCACCGTCAGCGCCGCCCGCTATCTCAACGCAATCGACGCCGAGCGCTACGCCGCCGTCATAAGCATGCTCATCGCCGCCGCCATCGAGAAGGACCGCGAACGCCGCTACATCGGCGACCTGCTACAGAGCATCTGGGGCAACGACTACATGGACCGCGCCGAGACGCTCCGTCTGACCGACGACAACTTCCGCCGCATCTACAAACGCCTCTACCCCGCCGCCGGACTATGAAACGCTTTCTTACCATCGCAGCCGTGGCTCTTCTCGGAGTCGCTGCAACAGCTTTAGCCTTACAAAACAAATCGACTATGGACGACAACAGTCTCAACGCCGCTCCGACGGGCGACGTAAAAGTTTTGATGCACACAACCGAGGGCGACGTTACCCTCCTGCTCTACGGCGACACACCCGCCCACACCCGCAATTTCGTGCGCCTCGTCAACGAAGGCTTCTACAACGGATTGCTATTCCACCGCGTAATCAACGATTTCATGATTCAGGGCGGCGACCCCGACTCGCGCAACGCCGAGGCCGGTGCGATGCTCGGCGAAGGCGACCTCGACTATAAAATCGACGCCGAATTCGTCTACCCGCGCCATTTCCACAAACGCGGAGCTCTGGCTGCCGCGCGCGAGGGCGACAGCGTCAACCCCGAGAAGAAGTCGAGCGCCACGCAGTTCTACATCGTCACCGGACGCGTATTCACGCCCGAGCAGCTCGACCAGATGAACCAGCGACGCCTTCTCCAGCAAAAGAAAGATATCTTCAACCAACTCACGCTCGAAAATCGCGATACCATCATGGCTATGCGCCGCGCACGCGACCGCGAGGGGCTGCAGCAGCTCCAGGATGAGCTCGCCGCAAAAACCGAGGCTATGGCCGCCGCCAACCCCGACACCCTCACCGCCCAACAGCGCGAAGCCTACACAACCGTAGGCGGCACGCCCCATCTCGACGGCAGCTACACTGTATATGGCGAAGTGCTCGACGGAATGGACGTTGTTGACCGCATACAGAAGGTAGAAACCGACGGCAACGACCGCCCCACCAACGACGTGCGCATTATCTCAATGAAAGTTATCGAATGATGGGAGGAGTTTGGCTAACAATCGTTCTGCTCGTAGTCGCCAACATTTTCATGACGTTCGCTTGGTATGGGCATATCAAGCTCCAGCAGATGAACATCATCTCCTCCTCCACGCCGCTGATTTGGGTCGTGCTCATTTCGTGGGGCATCGCCCTGATTGAATACTTCTTCCAAGTGCCCGCCAACCGCATGGGCTACGAAGGCAACGGCGGCTCATTCTCGCTGATGCAGCTGAAAGTCATCCAGGAAGTTATCACCCTGACCGTATTCACCCTCTTCACCGTCGTGTTCTTCAAAGGCGAGCCCCTCCAATGGAACCACCTCGCCGCCTTCATCTGCCTCGTCCTCGCCGTCTACTTCGTCTTCAAATAATCCCCCTCCCCCCCAAAATATCAACTTGT
>CAYNSG010000016.1:0-18637 GCA_964399885.1 uncultured Bacteroides sp. | reverse complement strand
CCGCTCACCTCGACACTGCCAGTGTCGCGCTCTAGCCAGATGAGCTAATACCCCGAAAGTTGTGCAAGGCGGTGAGGCCTGATGCGGCGCAAGGCAGTGAGACCTGATGCGGCGCAAGGCGGTGAGACCTGATGCGGCGCAAGGCGGTGGAAACCGTTTGCGGTGCAAAGTTAGGGAGGTTTCGCGGGATTTGCAAATTTTTAGGCGAAAAGTGGCGGAAAAGTTTCAAAATGCGTGGTGTTTAAGTATTTTTGCGGTGGAAGTTTGTTGTAATTCATGAACGAAATCCTTCAAACGTTTTGCTGAGCATCCAATTAATTCAATGCGTCCAATAAGCTCAAAACGTGCGATGAATTCATTAAAATTCCGTTCGAAAAACAAGATTATTATGCAAAATAAGGTTGTTGGAATCGGGGAGGTCCTGTGGGACGTTCTCCCGGAGGATAAGAAGCTGGGCGGTGCGCCGGCCAATTTTGCCTATCATGTCGGGCAGTTCGGCTTGGAGAGCTGCGTTGTGAGCGCCGTGGGCAATGATTTGCTCGGCTCGGAGATTGAGGCGAGTTTCGATGCGAATGGGCTGAATTATCAGTTAGCGTGCGTTGCCTACCCGACGGGCACGGTCGAAGTGGAGCTCGACGCGGCGGGAATTCCGCGCTATGATATCAAGGAGAATGTTGCATGGGATCACATTCCGTTCACTGAGATGTTGGGGTCGCTCGCCGGGCAGACGCGAGCTGTTTGTTTCGGCTCGTTGGCGCAGCGGTGCGACGATTCGCGCGCAACGATTGCACGGTTTCTCGATGCGGTGGCAGCCGGGGGCGATGCGCTCATCGTGTTCGACGTCAATCTTCGCCAGCAGTTCTGGAGCGAAGCAGTGTTGCGCGACTCGATGACTCGCTGCAATGTGCTGAAGATTAATGACGAAGAGTTGGTCGAGGTCGGGCTGATGTTCGGCCTTGGCGAGATGGAGCCCGAGCGGGCTTGCCGCTCACTGATGGAACGGCTCGGCCTGGAGATACTTATTCTGACTTGCGGCATTGCCGGCAGCTACGTTTTCACTCGTGAAGCAACGTCGTTTCAGCCTACGCCGGCAGTCGTCGTGGCTGATACGGTCGGCGCTGGCGATTCGTTCACGGCGGCTTTCATCGCGAGCCTTCTGCGCGGGGCGACGGTCACGGATGCACACGCCACGGCCGTGGCAACATCGGCATTCGTCTGCACTCAGGCGGGAGCGATGCCGAAGCTGCCTGCGGAGATTATCGGGCAATAGGAGTCGGTTTGTCAGCGACCGGCGGTGCGGGTCATGGAGCGCAGGCGCGAGGTGAACTGCCGTGCGGCGGCGAGCTGCGCGACGGTCAGGTGCATGCGATAGTTCCAGTTGTTGGCGGGGTTGGCGGGGTCGTTGATCTGCTCCTCGCGGGGGTCGGTGCGTCGCAGGTCGCCGTCAATCGACAGCCAGTCCTGCAGCGGGAGAACGCAGAGCATCGAGGGCGCGGCGAGATGCTGGGCGATGATGCGGTCGCAAATCCACGGCTCGGCATAGTAGGGCGGGTTGCCCTGCAGATGGAGCGCGGTGTGGAAATAGCGCGCGGTGCGTTCCTGGTTCTCCTCCCACCATTGGCGTATTCCGCCCATGTCGTGGGTCGACGTGGTGCAGACCGAGTAGTAGGGATATGTTGCCGGGTCGCCGAATTCGCGTCCGAACTCCGAGGGCATGCGCTGCACTTTGAGCGAGAGAATCTCGAGCTGCTTCATGACTGAGGGCACGCATGGCGGAATCATGCCAAGGTCCTCGGCGCAGCATAGCATGCGGGTTGAGTCGATCAGCGGCGGGAGCTTCCAGAGCGCTTTTTCGCGCCAGAAGTTGTCGGAGCGGTGGTAGTAAAAGTCGTCATATATGCGTCGGAACGCATCCTGCTGCTGCTCGCTGAGCACCGAGAAACCGAAAGTGTCGGCGGCAGCAATGCGCGGGTGGTATTTCCCCTCCTCGTTGGGGTCGGCAATGAAAAGAACGTCGTCGATAATGCTGAGCAGGCCGTTGTAGATGCGGTTGACGGCGCCGTCGTCGGGGATAGAGTAGAAATAGTCGCGGACGGCGCGCTGCGTTGCAAATTCGGGTTTGAGCGAGTAGCGCCCATCGCTGTCGGGACCTGTGAGAAACTCCTCAACAACGCGTGCTGCCGACTCGCCGAAAAGTTCGGCAAGCACCTCGTCGGTAATGTACGGGTGGGTCATCTGCTCGTTGAATTCGAAGCCGAAGTTGTAGTGCATCTCGTCGGGCGAGATTGGGAGCGCGGGGTAGAACACGCCGAGCAGCCCGTGGATTGCCGTTAGCGGAATCTGCCAGATGCGGAAGAAACCGAGCACGTGGTCGATGCGGTAGGCATCGAAATACTCCGACATTTTGCGCAGGCGGGCTTTCCACCAGGCGAAGCCGTCGCGGGTCATAACCTCCCAGTTGTAGGTCGGGAAGCCCCAATTCTGTCCGAGAATGGCGAAATCGTCGGGCGGAGCGCCGGCCGAGGTCTGAAGATTGAAAAGTTGCGGCGCAACCCAGGCGTCGACGCTCGTGCGCGAGATTCCAATCGGGATGTCGCCTTTGAGGGCGATTCCGCGGTCGTGGCACGCTTTGGCGGCATCGAGCAGCTGGCGGTGAAGGTGATACTGGACGAAGGCGTGGAATCCGGCCTCGTCGGCAGCCTCTTTGGTGAGCTGTTTTACGCGGCGGTAGTCGAAGGTGGCAAATTCGCCCCATTGCGACATGTCGGCTGTCCGGTGCCGGTCGCGGAGAATGCAGAAAGCCATGTAGGGCATCAGCCAGCCGGAGTTGTTGCTGACAAACTCGCGGAAGTCGGCCGAGCTGAGCGTTGCCTCGCCCTCCTGGCGGTAGAGTCGGCGCATGTAGTCGCACTTGAGCTGGAACGCGGCCTCATAGTTGACGGTCGGCGATTCGTTGAGCTCGGCGGCACGATGGCGAAAACCGGCCATCTCCTGCTCGTCGGCAAGCACGCCGGCGGCATCGGGGCGGATATACATCGGGTTGAGGGCAAACGTCGATATGCCGTTGTAGGGATAGGAGTCATACCATGTTCCGCTGACTGTCGTGTCGTTGACCGGCAGGATTTGAATCATGCTCATGCCGGTGTCGGCCGCCCATGCTGCAAGGTCGGCGATGTCGGCGAAGTCGCCTATGCCCCAGTCGGCATCGGTGCGGAGTGAGAACACCGGGATTGCCACACCGCTTCCGCGCCAGAGTGGCAGGGGTGTAGCGAACGGAGCGGCCTCGAGCAGAACGGCGTCGGCATCGGGAAGCAATGCAGGCTCAATGCGGCGGGTGGCCGACGGCTCCCAGACGGCGGGGGTATCGGGGGCTGTGTGAATCAGTATTTTCCACTCAACGGGAAATTGCGGCATCGGCATCGAGATTTCAAACACTCCCCCGCCGGCACGCGTCATCGCCGGAGCTTTTGTCGGCTCCCAGTTGCCGAGCGCGTCGGTCGACCCGGCTACGGCGAGCCACTGCTGCGGCTCAACCTCGGGGGCGGCAACGCGCACTATGAGCGTACGTCCTGACAGTGCTAACTGCGGTCGGTTGCTGTCGGCACCGTCATCAAAGCGACGGCGCACTGCCGAGGAGTAGAACGGCGCCGAGGCAGGTCGGTCGTGCCAGCTGTCGACAAGGGCAACGGTCGGCGCCTCGGGGAGGGCGACGTGACGCCGCGGACCCCATTCGGCGCGAATCGAGCCGTCGGCGCGGCGCACGGTGTAGCTATAATCTATAGCAATAGTGTTGTCGTCGACGGCCACGGTGCCAAACCAAAGGCCGTTACCGGCATGGCGGAGCTCGACAGAGGCTACGTCGCGGACGTCGGCATAGAGGTTTTCGCCCCAGACGGTGTGGTATGTGATGTGGAAAAAAACGGTTCGCATGGTGATTTCAGGTTAGAGGGTGAGAAGAGTCGGGTTAGCCGCACTTGGAGGTGCCGCACGAGGTGCAAATCAAGCAGCCTTCCTGGTAGATGAGGGTTTCCTGACCGCAGTTGGGGCAGCGTTGTCCGCTGGCTTTCATGCCGTTGGGAAGATATTTCTTCAGCGCGCGCTCAACGCCCATTTTCCAGGTGTTGATCGACTGGCTGTCGAGGTCGAGACCGCCAACGAGCTTCAGCACCTGGTCGATGGGCATGCCGTAGCGCAGCACGCCCGAGATGAGCTTCGCGTAGTTCCAGTATTCGGGGTTAAACTTGTCGCTCAGCCCCTCGATGGTTGTCTTGTAGCCTCGCTTGTTGATAAACTGGAAGTCGTAGCGCTTGTTGCCTTTCTCGTCGATGGCTTTGATGATTTTGCCCTTGGTGACCGATTTGGGGCAGAAGATGCCGTCCTCATCGTCGGCCAGACCGGTGAAGATTTCGTATGGCTTGCCGTCGATCAGTCCGACGAACGCAATCCATTTCTCCTTGTTGTTCTGGAAGCGGACAACGTCGGCCTCGAGCTCGATGGGGCGTTTGCCGACGTGGGGCTCGGGGAACGACGGCGCGGCGGGAGCTTTCTTCTTCTCGAGCGAGACGAGCACGCCGGCGCGCGAGCCGTCGCGATAGACGGTGCAACCTTTGCAGCCGGCTTTCCATGCTTCGACGTAGAGCTTGTTGACGAGCTCTTCGGTGACGTAGTTGGGGAGATTGATTGTCACCGAGATAGAGTGATCGACCCACTTCTGGACGCGCCCCTGCATGCGCACTTTCTCGAGCCAGTCAACGTCGTTAGACGTAGCTTTGAAATATGGCGATCGCGCCACGATTGCGTCGAGCTCCTCCTGCGTGTAGTCGTCCTTGACCGGAATGCCGGCGGTTTCCATCCATGTGATGAACTTCGGATGGTAGACAATATACTCCTCAAACGAGTCGCCGCTTTCGTCGACGAAGTCAACGCGCACATCGGTGTCGTTGGGGTTAACCTTGCGGCGGCGTTTGTAGACCGGGAGGAACACCGGCTCGATGCCAGAAGTGGTGCGCGTCATCAAGCTCGTCGTTCCGGTCGGAGCGATGGTCAGACAGGCTATGTTGCGGCGACCGTTGGCAGCCATGTCGGCGTAAAGCTCGGGGTCGGCTTCGCGAAGGCGGTTGATGTATGGATTCTCGGCTTCGCGCTCGGCCGAGTAGATTTCAAAAGCGCCGCGCTCCTTGGCGAGGTTGACCGACGAGCGGTAGGCTGCCAACGCCAGTTCGCGGTGAACGCGCTCGGAGAAATCGGTGGCTTCGGCCGTGCCGTAGCGCAGCCCGAGTGCGGCGAGCATGTCGCCCTCGCCCGTCGTGCCGACGCCCGTGCGGCGTCCGCGCAGAGTTTTCTCGCGAATCTTCTTCCAGAGATTCAGCTCGGTTTGCTTCACCTCGGCCGTCTCGGGGTCGGAGTCGATTTTCTGTATTATGGTGTCGATTTTCTCGGCTTCGAGGTCTATGATATCGTCCATTATTCGCTGAGCCTTAGCGATATGGTCGCGGAACAGCGTGAAGTCGAATTCGGCTTGAGGTGTGAACGGTTTTTTCACATAACTGTAGAGGTTCACGGCCAGAAGTCGGCAGCTGTCGTAGGGGCAGAGGGGTATTTCGCCGCAGGGATTGGTTGAGATTGTCTGGAAGCCGAGGTCGGCGTAGCAATCGGGCACCGACTCGCGGGTAATCGTGTCCCAGAAAAGCACTCCCGGCTCGGCCGACTTCCATGCGTTGTGGACTATCTTACCCCAGAGTTCCGCAGCGTCGACATCCTTTACGACTTCGGGCTCGGCGCTGTCGACGGGGAACTGCTGTCGGTAAGACTTGCGCTCTACGGCGGCACGCATGAAATCATCGTCGATGCGCACCGAGACGTTTGCACCCGTCACCTTACCCTCGGTCATCTTAGCGTCGATAAACGACTCCGAGTCGGGGTGTTTGATGCTTACGGTCAGCATCAGCGCTCCGCGGCGACCGTCCTGAGCCACCTCGCGGGTTGAGTTGGAGTAGCGCTCCATGAACGGCACCAGGCCGGTCGATGTCAGCGCCGAGTTCTTGACGGGCGTTCCCTTCGGGCGGATATGCGTCAAGTCGTGGCCAACGCCGCCGCGACGCTTCATAAGCTGCACTTGCTCCTCGTCGATCTTGATTACGCCACCATAGGAATCGGGCTTTCCTTCGAGGCCGATTACGAAACAGTTTGAGAGCGACGCAACCTGAAAATTGTTGCCAATGCCGGTCATGGGGCTACCTTGCGGCACGATGTAGCGGAAGCCGTCGAGCAGACCAAACACCTCGTCGTCGGTCATCGGATTGGGATAATTGCGCTCGATGCGTGCAATTTCCGACGACAAGCGGCGGTGCATGTCGGCGGGTGTTTGCTCATAGATGTTGCCGTAGGAATCTTTCAGGGCATATTTGCTGACCCAGACGCGAGCGGCGAGTTCGTCGCCGCCAAAGTAGTCTAACGAGGCCTGATAAGCCTCGTCATACGTATATTTTTTATCCATTTTGATTTCGGTTCACTTTCGGGTTCACTTTCGGGTTCACTTTCGTACGTTCACTTTTCAGACTGCAAAGTTTGCGAAAATCCGCGACAATTGCAAGCGCCCCCGCCCCCGATTCTCAATTTGTCAATTTGTCAAATTGCCAAATTGACAAGTTGGCCCGGGGGAACTTTAGCGGAGGGGTAGTTGTTTAGGATTAAAAGGGTTCTCTGATGGCTGCGAGCAGGCTAAAACTCAGAGTACTCTGAGTTCTCTGAGATCTCAGAGTTCTCAGATTAAGAGGTTCTCTGACCGAATTAGGATTAAACTAAATTATTATGGACGAATACAATAAGCACAAGAAAAAGACTCGGATTAGTGCTTGGCTGGTAATAGGCACGCTGATTTTGATAGCGCTGCTGATTATCTGGCTGACAATTGCTGATTTATGTGGCGACACCGACGTTGCCGCTCAAGCCACCGGAGCTGTTCCGGCAATTTGTAATTATTTCTTGACATGATACTCGCTGAGATAGGAACGACCAATTGGCTCGTATGGGGGGTGATTGGTATTATTGGCGGCTACATGGCCGGGCGCTTGCTGACGGGCGGTGGCGGTGCCATGTGGGTCCGCATAATCGTGGGAATCATAGCCGCCTTGGCGGGCGGATATGCTTTCATGGCGTGGTTTGGCAACAACGACTATGGGCAGACAATATCGCTTGTGGGTTCGGTTGCGGTCTGCGCTATCGTGCTATGGCTTGTCAGCATAATCTTCAAGTCGCATCCGTCGGACGACGACATTGAATGACACCGAACAGAAACGACAACGCCGGCTTCGATCCCGGATTACTCCAGGCTTCGAAGCCGGCGGTTTTCGTTCGGCGTGCGGACGAAGTTCGCTTACTTGTTGACTACGCGACGCTCTTTGATACGAGCTTTTTTGCCGGTCAGATTGCGCAGATAGTAGAGTTTAGCGCGACGAACTTTACCGTACTTGTTGACTGTGATAGAGTCGATGAACGGCGATTCGATAGGGAAGATACGTTCAACACCGATGTTATCGCTGATTTTGCGAACGGTGAAGCGCTTCTTGTCGCCGTCGCCCGAAATACGGATAACCACACCACGGTACTGCTGGATACGCTCCTTGTTACCCTCTTTGATGCGGTAAGCCACGGTGATGGTGTCGCCGGGATTGAAATCGGGATGTTTTTTGCCGGTGGCATAAGCCTCCTCGACAACTTTAATCAGATCCATTGTTTCTAAATTAAAATGTTAACATTCAACACGCAATATGGCCATGCAGCAAACGTCATGCCAGAGATTGCGGCGTTTTCGGGCGCAAAGTTACAACATTCTGTTGATTCTCGCAACCCTGAGAGCGCTGAATTTCAAATTTTGACGTATATTTGCAGCATGAGAAGAGTTCTGCTAACTTTTACCGCGATATTTGTCGCGCTGATGGCTGCCGGGCGATCGATTGATGAGATTCCGAACGTCCACGTTGCCGACCGCACGCAGTATGTCGCCAATCCCGACGGAGTTTTGTCGGCCGCTGCGGTCGATACGCTCAATCGCGTCCTGGGGCAACTTTGGGATGCAACGTCGGCCGAGGTTGTTGTCGTTGCGGTCGACCGTCTCGACACCGACGACCTCGACGCTGCCGCCACGGAGCTGTTCGGCCAATGGGGAATCGGCAAGAAAGACAACGACAACGGCCTGCTGATACTGATTTCGCGAGACCAGCGCCGGGCAGTGATGCGCACGGGCTACGGCATGGAGGGTGTGCTGCCCGACATCTACTGCAGCCGCATAATCCGCAACTTTATGGCGCCGCAATTCAAAGAGGGGCGCTTCGACACCGGGACGATTGCCGCCGTCGGCGAGGTCAGCCGCATACTGACCGACCCCGAGGCGGCCGCCGAAGTGCAGAGTGCGATTGCCAACGACCAACCGACGACTGTCGAGGAGGATTTCTCAGAGCTCTGGTCGTGGCTTTGGAAATGGATGTTGGCCATAACGGCTGTTGCGGCGGTTGTCTACATCGTTGCGCTCCGCCGCGGGCGCAAACTCCAGCCGCGCGAACGCTACATGGCAATGAGTTCGATGGGCTCCGTGCTGTTAGCGATGTCGTTTCTCGGGCTCGGACTGCCGATTATCGTCTGGCTGCTGATGCGCCGCTCGATGAAACGTGTCAGAAACGCCCCGCGCAAATGCCCCAACTGCGGCGCAAAGATGCAGAAACTCGACGAAGAGACCGACAATAAATATCTCACCCCCGCGCAGGACACCGAGGAGAAACTTAACTCCGTTGACTACGACGTCTGGCTCTGTCCCGAATGCGGCGAAACCGACGTAATTCCGTTCGTCAACAACGCCTCGGCTTATACCGTCTGCGACCATTGCGGCGCCCGCGCCTGCACGCTGACTGCCGACCGCGTCGTCGTTCAGCCGTCGACAACCCGCCAGGGACGCGGCGTCAAAGAGTACACATGCCGCAACTGCCATCAACGCACCCAGCGAGTCTACGACATTGCCAAGCTCGCCTCAGCCGCGCCTATTATAATAGGTGGAGGAGGCTTCGGCGGAGGTGGCGGCTTCGGCGGCGGATTTGGTGGCGGCGGCTCGTTCGGCGGCGGCATGACCGGCGGTGGCGGAGCTTCCGGCGGCTGGTGAACCCTTGCGCTAAGATAAACTCATCCGCTAAAATCTGAAATCTGTGTTTTAATTTTGCAGAGGTAGGAACTTTTCCTATCTTTGCAACAGAAAAAGCAACGCCCTACTTTCTTGTAGGGAATAGGCCGCTTACGAGCGGCTTTTTTATTCAAACATGAAGCAATAGGGAGTTTTCACTCCTGCGAATTAATTAGCTACCGGCACAAATATATATATGCTTACAGAGATACTGACTGAAATCCATCTGATGGGGCTCGCCATCGGCCTTTGCACATTTCTCATAATCGGACTTTTCCACCCGATAGTCATTAAATTCCATTACCGTTTCGGCACGGGCTGCTGGTGGTGGTTTCTCGTGCTGGGCATCGTCTGCATCGCGCTGTCGATAGCCGCCGACAGCCTGTTCTGGTCGGCGTTGGCAGGCGTTACGGGCTTCTCGTCGTTCTGGACTATCAAGGAGATTTTCGACCAGGAGAAGCGAGTTGAAAAGGGGTGGTTCCCGGCCAATCCCGCGCGGCAGAAGAAAGCCGAGTCCTCGAAAGTTACCTCGCGAGGCTGAGGTTGAAGTTGAGACCGAACGATGTGTCGGTCACCGGATACGCGGCGGTGCTTACAATCGGCGTGTTGATGTTGTGGTCGAAAAACAGCCCGACGGTCAAGCGGCGCGATAGCGCATAGTTTGCGGCGAGGTTTATGCCGATGGTGCGTGTGCCCGAAGTCGCCTGCGTGTAGGCGGTTTCGATGCGGCGAATCAGCGCTTGGTTGAGCTGATAGGAGAAGTCGGCGTTGACGGTCAGGTCGTTTGAGAATCCCTGCTGTGTGCCGCGCATTTTCAGAACCGAGTTAAATCCCACAATTTTATAGCCGATTCCGGCGGTGATTCCGGAAGTTGTCGATTCGACAACCTGACCGGCCGACGTGTTGAGCGTCAGAGTGCGGCTGTTGCACCATTCGGCATTGATTGTCATGTCGTTTTGCAACGTTACCGCTACGCCGATTAGCGGGGCGAAGCGTTCGGTGACGGCTACGGACGAGATGTTGTAGGCCGACGAGGGGACCGGCTGCGACGTGAGCTCGTTGAGCGTGAATCCCATCAGCTCCGAGCCGTTGGCGCTAATCCAGTTGAGATACGATGAATAAGAGCCTACAGAATAGGTGCACTGATAGGCGTGGGTGAGCGTGAACGCCTTGGCGAAGCGAGCCAGGAAGGGAATGCGCACGAGTCCGTCGTAGGTTATTCGCCAGTTTGGGAGCATCGACGTGATTGATGGGAACGGATTGAGATTCTGACTCATCGGGTCGCGGCCGGTGTAGGCTGCGAGGAATGCCGGAATCAGCACGTCGCTGCCCGTGGCGGGGATAGTGCCTGCCGAAGGATTGTAAGGCGTGCCTGCCAACGGCGAGCCGTCCATAAACCCGCCGGTCGGATAATTATAGCCTGCATATTGTTGCTCCAGACGCTCGCGCACCTGCGGAATCGCCTCCAGGAAGCGGTTGAATGCCGCCGATTCATAGCCATTGTCGGCCGATGATGTGCGCAACGCCGAGGCTATTGCGCAGCCGGTCATCGTGAAGCTGCCTGAGAGCGACGTCGGCGCGTCGGCATACATGAACTGAACTGACTTCGTTCGGTTGTCCGTTCGGTTTGCAATCAGCTGGATTTTCAGCCCGCGAATCGGCTCGAGGTTCAACTCGAGCGAGAGCTCCGACGTGCGCGAGAACAGAGCCGGCGAAGTCTGCCCGTTGTCGGTCAACAACCAGCCGCGCTGCAGTGCGCGGTCGATATAATCCTCGCCGGTGAACCCGAAGGCGAAATCGAGTCCGGGAGCCATCGGGCCATAGTTGCGCGACTGGCCGAACACGTCGCCAATCTCGGGGATGAACAGCGGCAGCGACAGCGAGCGCGTGGCGCGATAGCGGATTGAAGCCGACCGCGGCGACATCAGCAATCGCGCGGCATACTGCGACGCCTCGGTCCAGAAGTTCACGCGTTGGCGCTGCTTCTGCTCCGTGACGGTAATGCGGACGTTCTGCTCGCCGCGCGTCAGAATCTCGACGGTGTTGTCGTCGACAACGCGCGATTCGATGCGCCGCAACCGGCCGGTGACGGCGTCGGTGGCCGTGACGCGGACGTGGGGTGTGCGCAGGTTGTGGACAACGAGCGTCGATGTGTCGGGACTGAGCGGCACTATGCGGTTAAACCGCCGGTTGTTGCGCTGATTGCGCGGGTCGGGGCGGGTGTTGCCCGAAAATCGGTCGTTGACGCGCTTAAGAAAGCCGAATTTGTTGTAGAAAGTCTCGAAAGCTATGCGTCCGTCTACATTCCATGCCGCCTGATTGGCTACAGTGTTGCCGATTTCGACACCTTCGACCGTTGCGCCGCGATCCCAGCGATAGCTTGCGTTGTAGCTGACGTTGGCCGTCAGGAAGTCGAGCGGTTTCAGTGTGCTGAATGGAGCTTTATAGGATGCGGTGAAGTTCTGGTTGTAGGCCCAGGGGGTGCCGAGATGGAGAATCGATTGGATGACGGTGTCGCGCCATTCGTGGTAGCGGTCGGGGAAAAGTTTGCGGTTCACGGCGCCTATCGGCTCGTCGATGCGTGCCGAGGTGTTGGACGAGAATGAGAAGTCGAGCGAGCGCGTCAGCGACCATGAGATGTTGAGTTGGCGGTCCCAGAGGAAGTTTTTGCTTACCTGCACGGGCAGTTGCACTCCGGCGTCGATTTCGCTGCGCGTCTGTTGCTCGTAGTAGTAGCGCGACATTGTTGTCAGGAACTGTATCGACTGCGGCAGCCAGTTGAGCTCCCAGCTTTTGGCAAATCGCGACGACGACATCCGCTCGAAAAGCCGCAGCGGTTTTATGCGCGGCGAATAGGAGTACTGAAACGAGCCGCGATAGTCGTTGGCGTTCTCATATTCGGTGGTAGGGTCGCTTTTCGACTGCTTGTTGAACGAGAAGTTGAACGTGAAATTCGCGGGGTCCCAGGGCATGGGGTTCTTGGAGCGGATGCCAAGGTTGAGCCCCGAGATGCTGAACGAGCGAACCGTTGCACGCTCTACGGCGTAGGCGCGGATTGAGTCGCGAGCCTGGCGGTCGGGGGCGTCGTCGAGGGCGTCGCTGAGCAGCACGTCGCGGTCGAGCGGGTTATATTTCGGAGTGATATTCTCTTTGCTGACAGAGTAGTAGACCGGTGCGCGCAATCCCACTTTCGAGGGCAGCAGGCGACCAACATCGGCCTGAACGGCGAAATCCACCTGCGAAAAGTCGTCCATGCGACGGTTGTTGAGCGACTGGTCTACGCCGCCGAAGCCCGATGTTTCAACCTGTGCACCGAGATTGAGCGTAGCTATGTCGGAGAGGGTCAGATTAGCCGTGGCTTTGGCTGCCCAACCGCCCTCGGAGGCAAAATCGGTTACTTTCAGCTCGTTTACCCAGACGGTGACGTCCTTGGGTGTCGCCGAACGATTGCGGATACCGATCATCATCACGTGCACATCCGATATCGTCGGGTTGCCCATTACGGCTACGGTGTTGGCCTCGTTGTCGGGGTCGCGGCGACTGAAGAGCGTCGTGTAGCCCACGCCCGAGCCCTCGCGCAGACGCTCAACGTTGCGCTCTTTCTTTGTGTCGACGAGCAGTTGCAGCGGAATGTCGAGGCGGTTGGCTTCGGACCAGACGATTTCGCGATCGGCGCGAGTGTCGGCGTAATGCCCGTGGGGGGTCAGCGTCAGCGGTATTTCATATTCGTAGAAGTTGTTTTTGATGTCGGTACCAAGGCGCACGAAGAGCGTCGTCTCGCCGTTGCGCAGCGCCGTCGGGTCGTCGATGAGGCGTTCGGCGTGGACCCACATCTGAAGGCGTCGATAGTTGCGCAGGTCGTGGAGAGTGTTGCGGTAGACGCCGCGGGCATCGCCGGGTGCCAGGCCCAAGGCGCGGAGCAACATCGACTGCTCGTTGAGCTGCACGATCTGCTGCTGCGAGGGGTCGGAGATGCGGCTGACGCCCGGGGGCAGAAGATAGTTGACCGGAGTGCGACCGGAGTTCTCCTCAATGTTGACAACCGAGACGTCGAGCTGGCCTTCGGCGGGGGTGTCGCCGCGGGTGTTGAGGTTGTAGTCGTAGGTGCGCCATTCGCCGCGGACGAGCTCGAGCGTGGCGAAGCGCAGGTGGGTGGTCTGCTTGAATCCGGTCATGAACATTCGCGCGAAGCGGATTGTCGAGAAGTCGGAGATTGAGCCGACAACGCGCTCGTAGTCGGCCAACGGAATCTTGAACTGATACCATTCGACTTCGGCATCCTGGCCATCGCGGGTGCTGACGAGCGACACTTGCTTGTCCGTAATATAGTTGCGCCCAACGACGAGGTCGGCCGGGCGAATCGACACACGATACTGGAAGTAGCGCTCATACTCATTGAGGGTGTTGTCCTGGTTGATATCCTCGACATCGGGCACGTTGCGCGACGACTGGTAGAGCGGCTCCGTAGCGTCGTCGGGCGAGAGCGAGTTGCCCTCCACGCCGTTGTAGCGTTTGTAGCGTTCGAGAATCGAGAGGCGCTCCTCATCGTAGTCGTAGCCGCGATAGAAATGGTAGTTGTCGCCCGCAGGGTCGTTGAGCGGCGAGAAGCGGTCGGCGAGCATGCGGTCGGTAGCCGCCGGGCTGAGTTTTGTGCGCAGGCGGTCGAGATAATCGGCGTAGGTCGAGAAGCTGAATTCGTCGTCGTTGGGGAGTCCGTCGAGCCCGACGTCCTGAATCGGGCGAGCAGTCTTGTCGTTGTCGAAGGCGTAGGTCAGTGAGTTTTGCGAGGAGACACGGCCCCAGGCAGTTGACCGCAGATAGGAGTCGTTGCCGTCGAAGGGGATGCCGTTCTCGTAGGATTTCATGCCGTCCTTCAGGATATCCTCGGAGATTTCGCCGAAGTTGATGTAGAGGTCGCCGCCCTCATAGTTTGGATTCTCGGGGTCGAGGAAGGGGTTCATCAGCCAGAACTGCACATACTCGATGTTGCTCTGCTCGAAGTTGGTGTTGTCGAGTCGGCGCATGATTCCTCCCCAGCGGCGCTCGGGGTAGAGGAGATTGCCCTCGGCGTCGATGTCGGTGGCGTCTACGTTATAGGGCCCGCGCTCGTTGGGGTAGAACGAGAGGTTGAGCGTCTGGATAGTCGACGATTCGCCGTAGGTGAGCTGTCGGTCGGGGAATATTTCGCGCGAGGTTACTTCGCGGACGTAGGGGTTGGAGAGTTGTTTGAGGTCGGCGCGGATATAGCTCGGACAGAGCGACGAGTTGCGCTGCGTGAAGAGGCGGTCGATGGTGTACCAGTTGAGCAGCGCGCGGTTTTTGCCGTAGTCGGGGTTGTCGGTCAGCGATGCCTCGGGGAAGAGTGCGCCGGGACCGTTCTCGTAGGGAGTGGAGGCGAGAAACCATGAGTAGGGCGAGCGCAGGTCGATGCCGGTTTGGCTCGACTCAAAGTCGTCGATAAACGAGCTGCCTTTGTCCGACCCCGTAGGCTCGCTCGCGGGAATGAGACGGGCCACTTCGCCGACAAACGACAGCCGCGACGGTGCCTGGGCGTTGACCGTCGGGATTTTGTTGAGCAGAGTGTTGATCCATGGCAGTTCGGCGTTGTAGGCCATATTGAAGCCTACCATGGTGTTCTTGACCGTCTCATTACCGATGTTCACCTTCTCGGTCAGCGCTTTTTCGGAGTAGTGGAGAATCGTGGCGCCGAGATTGAGCGAGGGGTTGACGCGGTAGTTCAGGTCGAGTCCGAGCAGGGTTTTGCGCTGGGTGGAGAATAGCGACTGGTTCTCGAGGGTCACTTGTATGCTCTGCCCGGAGTCGATGATGCTTTGGTTGGTAATGGTCACGATGCCCATGGCGTAGTCGACCGTGTAGTCGCTGTTCTCGGTCAGGCGGGTTCCTCCGGCAGTGACAACAACCGAGCCGCGCGGCACATTCATGGCGTCGAGGCGGATTTGCGAGCCCGCCGATGCGCGATATTCGCCGGTGATAACAAATTTGTTTTTGTCGGCAAACTGTCGCGCTATGACCAGCGTCGAGTCGTAGAGCTCTTTGTAGACGTAGGGAGCTGCAGCTGCTGCGTTGCCTATTCGCCGCTCAAGATTCTCGCCAAACGGCTCGGCAACGGGGAATATTACTTTGCCCGACGAGGCCAGGATTGTATAGCCCTCGATGAAGTCGAAGAATCCGTCGGGGTTCGACGCTTGATTCGAGTCGATGCGGTCGAGGCCCATCACCTGCAGCAGCGGGACGTTCGATAGCTGCGGCAGCGGGAGATAGTTGATTTCCGTACCGGTCGTGTCGGAGAGATATTTGATGTAGAGGCGGAAGTTTTGCTGCTCTACCTGGAAAGCGTCGAGCGAATAGACGTTTTTCATCATCAGTCGCCACATCGGCAGCCGCGGGTCCTGGGTGGTTGATTTGAGCATCTTCAGGTAGAGCGAGCGGTCGGTTTCGGCAATGTCGCCCGAAAATTCGCCGACCTGAAACACTTTGCCGCCGTAGGTGTATTCAAACGCGACGGCGAGCACCTCGTCGGCGTTCAATCGCGAGCGCAGAGAGATGTAGCCGAGCGTAGGGTTGAGCGTGTACTCCGATGCAGAGAGCAGTCGTGCGCTCTCGACCTTCTCGAAGTCGCGTCCGCCCTCAATGCCGTAGGCGGCGAGCGGTGCGAGAGCCTGCGTGACGGTGTTTATGTTTCGCGCGCCGGGGTAATCGGCCTTGATTGTCGCGAGCAGGTTGTTCGATGCGTTGGCGGGGTTGGGAATGGCGGGGTTTGGAGTCCAGAATGTCGAGGCGAGGTGCGACTCTTCGCCGAGGTCCATGAAAGCCACGAGGTTGCGGCTCTGGTTGTAGTTGCCGGTTTTGTTTGTAACCCACACTTCGATTCGGGTGATGTTGACACCCGACGACACGTAGGGCAGCCGCGAGGCAAACTCATCGTAATGGTCGCGGAAGAACTGCGCGAGGAAATAGTGGCGGTTCTGGTCGTATTCGTCGGCGGCGATGCGGAAAGGCGTCGTCTGCACGCCTCCCTTGGTGCTGACCGAGCGCGACTCGGAGTTCTGCTGCGAGATGAGGGCGGTTGCCGTCAGGCGTCCGAATTGGAGGGTGCTTTTGATGCCGAAAAGGGCTGTGCTGCCACGTATTAGCGACGAGCCGGTTGTCATGCTGACGTTGCCCGCCTCGATGCTCTTCACGATGTCGTCCTCCGTGCCTTCGTAGCGGAGCTTGAGATTCTTAGAGTCGAAATCGAATGTGGCGTCGGTATTGTAGCTCATGTTGAACTTCATGCGGTCACCTACCGAGGCTTCGACCGTGGCCTGAATCTTCTGGTCGAAATCAAACATCGTCTTGCGGCGGGAGTTCATCGAGAGCGCCGGATTGTCGGTTTTCGTCGATTTTATGCCGGTGGTAATCTGCACGTTGCCGGTTGTGCGCAACTGCACGCCTCCGGGGCCGAAAATCTTTTCGAGGGGTCCGAGCGAGAAATTCATGTCGAGCACGTTGAACGGCTCGCGATGTTGCCCCATAGCCGTTGCGCGGTTGAGCTCCCGGAAACGGTTGCGCCACGACTGATTGTTGCGCCAGTCGGCATACTGCTTGGGAGTGAACAACATAGGCGTCACAATGTCCGACCCTGCTACGCGGGTTCTGACGACATACATCTGCAGCTCCGGGTCATATTCCACCTCGGTCTTGACGTTCGAGGGTGTCCGCAAATCCAGCGGAAGCTCGGGAGCCGTCAGCTCCTCGTTGGTACGCGGCGCTGTGCGGCTCATGTGCGCTTCGGGCAGCGAGTCGGCGGCGACACCTTGCGCCCGCAGCCCCGCGGCGCAAGCAAGGATTGTCAGCACTAGGATTATATGATGTAGCCGGCGTGGCAATTCGATTGGCTTATAGTTTCTTGCCGCGCCCGAACTCGGTCAAACCATCCTCGCCGGCAAAAAAGCTACTACAATAAAATGTTAGTGTTTTAACTTTTCTGCCCCGTCACACCAAAAGGCTCCGCGACGTTATTGGCGAGTGGCGTATTCGCGCGCGCAATATACTAACGCGCCCCTCCCCGATTTATTGCCCCGTCCCCCGCATTTATCCCCCTCTCTTCCCAACATTTTATAATCTGTTTTAGTCGTTTTTGCCAACTTCCACCGCGAATATCAAAGTTTTTTACTATCTTCGCAAACTGAAAGGCGACATGTTTTCTGCAATATGGTCGAGACATGTTGTACGCTACAATAAAAAGAAATATAGAATATTGCAAGAAGATTGGAATCTTGAGATTATGTTCTATGGACAACGAAGAAAGTAAATGATACATACTGTGGTAAGCACAAAAGCTAAGCCTTTTCTGAAGTGGGCCGGCGGTAAGACGCAATTGCTGTCGACGATAAATTCTTACTTGCCGGAAAATTTCAGAAAGATGGAGGATGTCACCTACATTGAGCCATTTGTGGGTGGAGGAGCCATGTTGTTTTTTATGTTGCAAACGTATCCCAACATAAAAAAGGCAGTGATTAATGATATAAACAGTCATCTAATCAATACCTACAAAGTTATTCGCGATACTCCATTTCTTTTGATAGAATATCTCTCCGAACTACAGTCTACTTATAGGAATATAACAGATTACGATTCTCAAAAAGATTTTTATTTAGACATTCGAGCTCGGTTTAATTCAAGTACACTATCTGACATTGAGGATGCAGCCTTTATGATTTTTATGAATCGGACTTGTTTTAATGGTCTGTATCGCGAAAACTCAAAAGGAGGCTTCAATGTTCCTTTTGGCAGATATCCCAATCCAACCATTTGTGACGAGTCCCTAATTCTGTCAGATAGTGAGTTGCTACAACGAGTGGGAATTCTGAATGGGGACTTTAGCGATTCTTCAAATAAGATTGAAGGAAATACTTTCTTTTACTTTGACCCGCCATATCGACCTTTAGACGCAACTTCAAGTTTTAATTCTTATGTGAAAGAGGTATTTGATGATAATGAGCAACAGAGATTAAAAGATTTTTATGACGGAATCTCTCAAATGGGATGCTATGCATTACTCAGCAATTCCGATGGAAAAGGGAGAAATGAAAGTGATACTTTTTTTGACGAACTCTATAGTAATTATATTATAGAACGCGTCTATGCCAAGCGATGTATAAACGCCAACCCTTCAAAACGAGGTTCTCTAACGGAATTGTTAATTAGAAACTATACCAATTGTCAGAGTGATGAGTACACTCTGTTTTAATCTGTCGTAGCCATGGCAAAAGATTTTGAAAACTTCATGAAACCATTGAAAGAAACCCACTTCTCTTTGAGGGATTACGTAGATTTCCCGAAAGTAGCTGAGAATGTAGAGTCGATTTCAATAAAACTCAATCAGCTGAATTATCTGATTGGCCAGAGGGATATGGCAGAAGCCGTCGAACGTCTTTGGAATGAAAACCCTAAAGTGTTTTCAGT
>CAYNSG010000015.1:12345-18962 GCA_964399885.1 uncultured Bacteroides sp. | reverse complement strand
ATCTTATTTTTCCCTTCTTCTTCATAAGATTCATAATCGAAAGAGACATATTCATCCTCATTTATCGGGAAATATTTATCGGGATAGAAACCACGGGATTTCTTGCCAATCTGAATCGGATGATAGTTGCGATCGGCTAATGCGCTGTCAACATCAAACTTGAGGATTTTCATCCCTGCATTTTCAAACATCACATATTTGGCGCCTTCGCCTCCATTCGGAGCTAATACGGCAGGAAGATCTACAGAATATGCCTCTTCGGGTCCTGCTCCACGTTTGCCGAAATCGCCAAGAAGTTCGTGAGTTTCACCGTCAAACACGTGGACAATCGGTCCAAACGAATTGTCACTTACAAGGTAGACTTTTCCGGGAGTAGATGCCCAATAGGACCATCGGTTTACGATGGCCGTATCGGTGTCGAACTCTTCAACGAGGTCGGTCACATCGATAACATTGTCGCGCTGCTGCTCGATTATTCCACGCGGCTTGTCGCTGTGGCAGCCGACGGCGACAACTGATGCGAGCAAAATCGCTAAAAAAGGGAGTCGGTTTTTCATCACAGGAGAGTTGAAAATAGACAATCCGGAACCGAAAACAGTTCCGGATTGTCGCTTTGTTAGTTAAGGGTTAATTAGTCAATATCTTTTTGCTAAAGCTATTGTCGGTTGGCAGGCTTTGAATATCGCCGGGTGCGGGGGCTTAAGCTATCGTCAGGAGGTGGTTGTAGACGCAGCTTACGATGCCGAGCAGGATGATTCCGGCCACGCATACCCAGAGGGCGAAGCGCTCGGAGGCTGCGCTGCGGAAATTGGTGATAACGCAATCATCCTGGCTGATAAACATTGCTTTTACGACAAGCAGATAGTAGTAGAGCGAGATGATTGTGTTGATCAAGGCAATGAGCACAAGCACGTAGATGGCAACCGAGCCCTGGTTGATGGCGCTCGTGAAGATGAAGAACTTGCTGAAGAATCCGGCGAAGGGCGGGATACCTGCGAGCGAGAACATTGCGAGCATCATCGTGAACGCCAGGCGGGGGTTGGTTTTGTAGAGACCCTTGTAGTCGTCGATCCAGAGTTTGCCCGAAGCATTCTCAATAGCTCCGACAACGCCGAATGCGGCGAGGTTGGAGAAGATGTAGACGAGCACATAGTACATCAACGCAGCCAAGCCCATCGTGTTGTAGGCCACAACGCCGAGCATAATATAGCCGGCCTGTGAGATCGACGAGAAGGCAAGGAAGCGCTTGATGTTGCGCTGGCGGATAGCGAAGAGGTTACCGATGGTGATTGTCAGGATAATGAGCGCGTAGAGCATCCATTCCCAAGCCTGGGCATAAACAGCTCCGAAAGCCTGCCAGAGGATAACGAGAGCGGCAAATGCTGCCGAGCCTTTCGAGATAACCGAAAGATAGGAGGTGACGGGAGTCGGGGCGCCCTGATAGACATCGGCGGTCCAGAGGTGGAACGGCACGAGCGAGAGCTTGAAGCCGATACCGGCGATAACGAATGCGAGTGCTATGGCCAGGAGGGCGTTGAAATGTTCGCCCCAGAGAGCTACGGCAATCTTATCGAAATAGAGCGTTCCGGCGAGACCGTAGACGAACGAGAGCCCCATCAAGAACACTGCCGACGAGAAAACGGCGGTCAGGACATATTTGATGGCAGCCTCGCGGCTCTCGTAGCGGTGCTTGTCGAAAGCCACCATTGCTGCGAGGGGGAGCGATGCGGTTTCGAGTCCGATGACGAAGAGCAGGAAGTGGCGGGCGGAAACCATGAGATACATTCCGAAGAGCGTCACGAGCAGCAGCTCGTAGAATTCGCCGCGACGAATGCGGGTCATCTCTTGGTCGGCCCAACGCAGACCCTGAATCATGACGATGAGGGCGCCGATGTTGAGGATATTCTTGATGTTGACAACCGCGGGAGCGCTGCTATACATTCCTGCGAAAGCCGAATCCAGGCCATTTGTCAGCGAGGGGCAGAAGCCGAGAGCTGTGAAAATGGCGAAGAGAATGCAGCTTGTTACGCCAACTTTGCGCTGAGCGCGCGAGGGCATGAACGTGTCGAATAGAAACACCAGGAGGAACACGACTATCAAGCCGATTTCCTGTTTCATTACTAAGAACTGTGAGTAATCCATGATACTGTGTCTATTAGTTCATACCGATAACGGCGAAGATTGAGGGACTGAAGGTGAACTTGATAAAATCGGCGAAGAAGTTGGGGAAGCATCCTATGGCTGCAACGCTGATGATGAGGGTGATTGTCGATGTGCGTTCCCACCATTCGGCGTCGGTGAGCGAGAGATGGTGCTCGTCCTGAACCGGACCGAAGAGGAGTTTGCCAACGACGCGGAGGATGTAGACGGCGGTGATAACAATCGAGCAGCAAGCGACGATTGTGAACACGCGGTGGAACATATCGGCGTGCTCAAACGAGCCTACGAAGATAGTCATTTCGGCTACGAATCCGCTGAGACCCGGCAGACCGAGCGAAGCCATACCGGCAATCACATAGCAGACTGCGAGGAAAGGCATGATTTTCATCAAGCCGCCCATGAGTCGGATGTCGCGGGTGTGGGTGCGACCGTAGATCATACCGATGAGTGCAAAGAAGAGAGCCGTCATCAAGCCGTGAGAGAGCATCTGCATGATAGCGCCGGTCATCGCTGTTGTGTTGAGCATCAGGATGGCGAAGAGCACCAGGCCGCAGTGGCTGACCGAAGAGTAGGCGTTGATGTATTTGAGGTCGGTCTGTACGCAAGCCGAGAAGGCGCCGTAGACGACCGAGATACCGGTCAGGATGAGGAAAATCCAAGCGAGCTCGTTGGCAGCCTGAGGCATCAGATAGATGGCCACACGGAAACAACCGTAGCCGCCGAGTTTCATGAGCACGCCGGCGTGGAGCATCGAAACGGCTGTGGGGGCCGAAGCGTGACCGTCGGGGCTCCATGTGTGGAACGGGAACATAGCACCCAGCACACCGAAACCGACGAATGTCATCGGGAAGAGGAAATACTGCCAGCCGAGCGAAATCGAGTTGTTTTTGGCGATTTCGAGGAGGTTCCATGTCAGAGGCTGACCTTCGGGAGCCGAGTGGTAGAAGATGCCGATAAGACCGAGCATCAGGAATGCCGAGCCGCCCATAAGCATCAGTGTCAGCTTCATGGCCGAATAGTTCTTGTTGCCGCTGCCCCAGACGCCGATGAGAAGATACATCGGGATGAGCGCGACCTCATAGAACATGAACATCGTGAAGAGGTCGATCGAGATGAAGAATCCAAACACACCGGTTGAGAGAAGAATCAGCCAGAGGAAGAAGTCCTTCGTGTGGGGTTCGATTTTCCAAGAGGCGAAGCTGCCGGTAAGGAGAATGATTGACGAGAGCAGGAGCATGGCGATAGAGATACCGTCGACGCCAACAGCGAGGTTGATGTTGAGCGGAATGAACCATTTCCAGCTGCCCATGTAGAGCATCGGAGCGTCGACGCCGGCGGCGCGCTGGCCGAGGTAGTCGACAAGCAGCCACACCGACAGAGCGGTAAGGGCGAGCGAACCCACCACCGCAACGGCGCGAATCTGCTTAATATTTCGGCAGAGGGCAAGTCCGGCTAACATCAGCAGCGGAATCACCACGAAATAGATCAAAGGATTTGATAACATAATTACTATATCTTTATTGCGTTGCGGTCAGGTTTCAAATCAGGCAAATCGCTGTGATGGCTCCAAGGAGCAGAGCTCCGATAAGGTAGAACCAAACATACATCTGCACGCGTCCGCTCTGGAGTCCGCGGATAGCCCAGGAGGCCTTGTTGGTCACGAGAGCGAGTCCGTTCATGGCACCGTCGATAATGTGACGGTCAAACCAAGCGATGGGGCGCGAGATGCAGCCGAAGATGATTTTGTGAGTGATGAACTGGTAGAGTTCGTCCCAGTAGAAGCGGTGGTAGCACCAGTCCCAGAGCGTGGGCAGTGCGTTTTTCATCTTCTCGGGGAGCGGGTTCTCCTTGCGATACATTACAGTAGCTATAATGATTGCGACGATGGCGACGGCCAGCGAGATTGCGGCTACCGACCAGTCGAGATGAGCGAGGTTGGTGAAGAAGCCTTCGTAGGCAAACATCGGCTCGCCGTTCCAGGTTACGAGGGTTCCGAAGGGCACGAAACCGGCAACGCAGCTGATAGCGGCAAGAATCACCAGCGGAGCTGTCATAGTCCAGGGCTGGTCGTGGGGAGCGTGGTGTTCGCTGTGCACGTGATGTTCCTTCCACCAAAAGATGAGGTAGTAGAGGCGGAACATGTAGAAGGCGGTCAAACCGGCCACGAGCGACATCCATACATACCAGAGCGTAGAGTTGCCGAAGCAAGCAGTAAGAATCTCATCCTTCGAGAAGAATCCGGCGAAGGGGATGATACCGGCGATAGCCAAACAGCCGATGAGGAATGTGATGTGGGTGATAGGCATGTATTTGCGCAGACCGTGCATGGCGGTGTAGTCGTTCGAGCCGATGGCATGGATGAGTGCGCCGGCGCAGAGGAACAAGAGGGCCTTGAACATTGCGTGGGTGAACAGATGGAACATACCGGCCATGTAGCCAACACCGTGGTGGAATTCCGGACGGGCAACGCCGAGCGAAACCATCATGAATGCAATCTGCGAGATTGTCGAGAATGCGAGCACGCGCTTAATGTCGATCTGTGTGCAGGCAACCATTGCGGCGTAGGCGGCGGTGAGGGCGCCGACAACCACGATGATGTTGAGCGCAGCCTCTTCCATGAGGTAGAGCGGGAAGAGACGTGCAACCAGATAAACACCGGCAACAACCATTGTAGCGGCGTGGATGAGGGCCGAAACGGGGGTCGGGCCTTCCATAGCGTCGGGGAGCCAGATGTGGAGCGGCATCATTGCCGACTTACCCATACCGCCCATGAAGATGAGCACCAGAGCCCAAGTCATCACCGAAGCGCCCATGAACATCGGAGCGGCGCTGGTGGCGAAGATGTTCTTGACGCCTTCGGCGGCCTGAGCGCTGACGTGGTAAACGTTGGCTGCGCCCTCAACCGGCACTGAGGTAAGGCTCATGAAGTCGAACGTTCCGGTGTAGTAGGAGAGAATCAGGATGCCGATAAGGAATCCGAGGTCGGCGAAACGCGTAACGATAAATGCCTTTTTCGAAGCCGAGACAGCCGAGGGTTTCTTGTAGTAGAAACCGATGAGCAGATAGGACGAAACGCCCACGAGCTCCCAGAAGATATACATCTGGAAGATGTTGGTAGCAACGACCAGGCCGAGCATCGAGAAGCTGAAGAGCGACAGGAACGCATAGAAGCGCTGGAAACCGTGCTCGTAGACTCCGTGATGGTCGCGCATGTAGCCGAGGCTGTAGAGGTGAACCATGAATGAGATTGTGGGGATAACCACAAGCATCATGGCAGAAATCGGGTCGAGAAGGAAACCGAGCTTGATTACGAGCGAGTCGTTGAACTGAAGCCAGGTTTGATTGAAGATGACTGCCTGCAGGCGTTCGCCGGTTTCAGCGATAAATTCGGGAGATCCGCTGAAGAAATAGGTGAAAGCGGTGAAATAAGACAGCACGAGCACAGTGCCCATTCCGAGCGTGCCGAGAATACCGGCAACGGGGTGACTCATCTTCATGCCCGTCAGTCCGAGCAGAAGGAACATGAAGAGCGGAATGGCCAGGATTAGAATTGGTATCGTAACTTCCATTGCCTCTTAATCGTTTAATTTGTTGATTTCGTTGGCGTCGATGTTGTGCGAGCCACGGTAGAGGTTGATGATGATGGCTATAGCGACGGCCGTTTCGGCGGCAGCGATTGCGATAGCGAAAAGCGTGAAGAACATACCCTCAAACTTTTCGGGGAACAGATATCGGTTGAACACCACGAAGTTGATATCAACGGCATTGAGCATCAGCTCGAGTGAAATCAGCATCGCAATCATGTTGCGGCGCGTGATAAAGCCGTAGACTCCGCAGCAGAACATCACCAGCGAGGGGATTATGTAGTAGATAGCAGAAATTTCCATAGCTTGGTGGGGTTATCTTTTACGTGCTACGGCGACACCGCCGATTATACATGCGAGGAGCAAAACGCTGATAGCCTCGAAGGGGAGAAGATACTCGCCGCTTCCGGTTCCCATCAGGGTTGCGCCGATAGTTTTCATTGTGGGGTTGCTCATCTCGGGCAGGGGCGAGAACATCATAGCGCAGCGGCTGACGAGAGCGATGCCGGCGATGACGAGGGTTGCAATAGCTGCTGTCAGACCGAGCACTCGTTTGCGCGACACGAGCTGTTCCGAACTGTGTCCGGGATGCGATGTCAGCAAAATCGAGAATACGAACAGCACGACGATGCCTCCGGCGTAGACGGCAATCTGAACGGCGCCGAGAAACTCATAGTCGAGATTGAAGTAAACGGCGGCGGTTGCAAAGAGCGTGAACAGGAGGTAGGTCGCAGAGCGCAGGATTTTGCGGGTCGTGACAGTCAGTACCGAGAAGATGACAATCGCCAGAGCGATTATCACATACATAATGATACTTCCTACTGATTCCATATCTGATGATTAGTTATTATTATCGGTTTTTTCGGCAGCTTT
>CAYNSG010000015.1:0-12245 GCA_964399885.1 uncultured Bacteroides sp. | reverse complement strand
ACCTCGGCGGCGGGGACTTCAGCTCCGGGTTTTGCGTCGGCGACAGGCTTTTCAGTTGTGCCTTCCTTGGTCTCGATGGCAGCGGCTTTCTCCTGCTCGGCTTTGCGAGCGGCGGCAGCGGCCTTGGCTGCGGCGATTTTGGCTTCGCGCTCAGCCTGGATTCGGGCGAGCTGTTCGGGCGACGGAGCGGGCTCCTCTTTCTCGGGGAGGTAGTTGAGCTTCTTGACGAGTTTGTCGCGGGTGAATACGGCCTGCTCGAAGTCGTTTGAGAACTCAAGGGCGTCCTGGGGGCAGTTGGTCACGCAAAGCTGGCAGAATGTGCAGCTTCCGAGGTCGTAGATATACTTGTCGAGCTTGCGTTTCTTCTTGCCGTCGGCGGTGTCGACCATCTTCGTGGTGAGCGAGATAGTGCCATTGGGGCAGCTGCGCTCGCAGATACCGCAAGCGATACACTTGTGGTTGCCTTCGTCGTCATATTTAAGGGTGAGAACGGCACGGAAACGTTCCGGAACGTGAACAGTCTCGCGGTCTTCAGGATATCTTTCGGTAATCTTTGGGGTTACGAATTCCTTACCGGTCACCTGCATGCCTTTGATAAGGCTTGCGATGCCCGACCCCAACGATGAAAAATAATCTTTTACACTACCCATAGTTACTTATTCGGAATATGTGATTTTTGTTAACTGTTGGTTTATTATCGCTTGGTTTATCTAACCTGACCTCCGAGGATGTCGAGAAGTTCGGTTGTGATACTTTGTTGTCGCAGTTTGTTGTATTCGAGCTGCAGCTGTTCGAGGAGCTTCTTGGCGTTGTCGTTGGCGCTTTGCATTGCCATGACGCGCGCTGCCTGTTCGGAGGCGCGGTTTTCGGTGAAGATATCCTCTATGACGGTCATGAGCAGCATCGGCAGGATGGAGCGGAAAATCTCGCCGGCCGAGGGCTCGAATATATAAGGTTTACCCTGGCGGACGTCCTTGCCGCCGGCATAGCGTTCGGCGACAACCGGGAGCAGCTGCTCGAATTCGAGGCGCTGGCGGCTGACGCTGGCGAATTTCATGTAGACGCAGTCTACGCGGTCGTAGGTTCCGTTCTCGAAAGCACGGCGGAGGGTGTCGGTGAACGTTTTCACTCCATCGCCGGCGGTTTTCGAGTCGACGCCTTCAATCGTGCGGATAGCGATGTCGGCGCCCTCGAGCTTGCGCAGCGCCTTGAGCATCTTGGCGCCGATGGGGAAGATGGTGAACTTCACGCCGGGAATCTGCTCGCGATACTCTTTGAGGCGCGCCACCACCTGCTTGAAGATGTTGACGTTGTAGGCACCGCAGAGACCGTCGTCGGAGCCGAACACGACCATGGCGAGATTCGCAACTTCGCGACGCTCCAGCAGGGGCGAGTTGCATTCGGCATCGCTCTGCAGAAGGTTACCGATTATGGTTTCTACCTGTCCGCGGAACGGCTGCAACCGACGCAGAGCCTGTTCGGCCTTGTGCATCTTGGCGGAAGAAATCATCTTCATGGCTCCGGTAATCTTCTCTGAGGAGGCTACCGAGCCTATGCGCCCTTTAAGTTCGCGAAGTGTTGCCATTGTCTATTGGTGGGGTTTACTTATTTCTGGAATCGTTGTGCTACTTCGTTGGCGGCAGCCGTGAGTTTCTCGGCAGCGTCGTCGGTGAGTGTTCCGGCTTTGAGAACGTCGAGCACGTCGGTCTGATGCGATGCGTGGAGCAGTTGCAGTAGCTGGCGTTCGAATTCGGCCACCTCTTCGAGGGGCACGTTCTGGAGCAGTCCGCGGGTGCCGCAGAAGATTACGGCGACCTCGTCCTCGACAGCCATAGGCTTATATTGAGGCTGAATGAGCAGGCGTTCGTTCTTACGGCCTTTGTCGATGACTTTGGCAGTCACGGGGTCGATATCGCCGCCGAATTTGGTGAACGATTCGAGCTCGCGGAACTGGGCCTGGTCGATTTTCAGCGTGCCGGCAACTTTTTTCATTGCCTTGATTTGAGCGTTACCGCCTACGCGCGACACTGAGATGCCGACGTTGATAGCCGGACGGATGCCGCGGTTGAACAGTGCGGTTTCGAGGAAAATCTGGCCGTCGGTGATTGAGATCACGTTGGTAGGGATGTAGGCCGAAACGTCGCCTGCCTGGGTCTCGATGATCGGGAGGGCTGTCAGCGAGCCTCCGCCTTTCACGAGGGGTTTCAGCGGCTCGGGAAGGTCGTTCATGCTCTCGGCAACTTCCTGGTTGTCGATGATTTTTGCTGCGCGTTCGAGCAGACGCGAGTGGAGATAGAAGATATCGCCGGGGTAGGCCTCACGTCCCGAGGGGCGCTTGAGGATAAGCGAAATCTCACGATAGGCGACGGCCTGTTTCGAGAGGTCGTCGTAGACAATCAGCGCGTCGCGGCCGGTGTCGCGGAAATATTCGCCGATCGCAACGCCTGCGAAGGGCGAATAGTAGCGCATCGAAGCCGAGTCGGCAGCCGTAGCGGCAACGACCACGGTGTAGTCGAGAGCTCCGTGCTGGCGGAGGGTTTCGACGGTAGCTGCCACCGACGATGCTTTCTGGCCGATAGCAACGTAGATACAGTAGACGGGCTTACCGGCCTCGAAGTTCTGACGCTGGTTGATGATGGTGTCGATAGCGATAGCGGTCTTACCAATCTGACGGTCGCCGATGATAAGCTCGCGCTGTCCACGGCCGATGGGCACCATCGAGTCGACGGCCTTGATGCCCGTCTGCAGCGGCTGTTTCACCGGCTGACGGAAAATAACGCCGGGAGCTTTACGCTCCAGGGGGAGTCGCATCAGGTCGCTTTCGATAGGTCCTCGCCCGTCGATAGGCTCTCCAAGCACGTTGATAACACGTCCGAGCAGACCTTCTCCCACCGGGATGGAAGCAATCTGTCCGGTGCGGCGCACCGACATGCCTTCAGTGACCTTGTCGACGTTGTCGAGAAGAATGACTCCGACATTGCTCTCTTCGAGGTTGAGAGCCACGCCGGTGACACCGTTGGCAAATTCTACAAGCTCGTTGGCACAGACATTGTCGAGACCATACACGTGAGCAACGCCGTCGCCAACCTCGAGCACAGTGCCTGTTTCTTCAAACGACACCTTGGAGTTGACGCTTTCGAGCTGTTTTTTCAATACTTCCGATATCTCGCTGGGATTTATCATGGGAGTTGGAGGTTTCTTAGAGAGTGGGTTATTTGCTAATTAGATTTTGGCGCAATTGCTTGAGTTCGTTGCTCAGCGACGCGTCGAGCAGTTGATTATCGACGGCAATGGTGAATCCGCCGATTAGAGAGGGGTCGACCGCAGTCGAGAGTTCCATATCGTCGCCGCCGATGTGGCGTTTGATGAGAGCTTCGAGTCGCTGAAGCTCTTCGGGGGTAAGCTGTGCGGCGCTTTCGATGTGGACAACATGGATGTTTCGCTCCTCGCGATAGATTTTGAGGTAGGCTAAAGCTATTCCATGCGAGAAATCCACGCGTCGGTTGCGGACAAGAAGTTTGAAGAAGTCGGCGGCGACGGTGTCGTCGGCCGAAGCTCCCGAGGCAGTGACGAGCAGTTGTTTTTTGTCGTCGTTGCCAACAAACGGATTGGCAAGCGCCTTCTGAAGCCCGGGGAGCGAGGTGAACGCTGCCGAGAGATTCTTCATAAGCGAGTATATGCGCTCTGTTGCCCCTTTTTCAGCGGCAAACTCATAGAGAGCTTTGGCATATCTGCGCGGTATCAGTCCTTGGTCCATTCTCGAGTCGCGGATTAGTTCTGTTTCTCAATTTCGGTCAACAGGTTGTCGACGAGTTTCGTCTGAGCGTTGCGGTCGGCCATCTGCCCGCGCACGACTTTGGTAGCGATGTCGATAGCGAGCGAGCTAACCTCGTCGCGCATCTGCTGTCGAGCTTCTTTGCGTTCCTGCTCAATGGAGACTTTGGCGGCGTCCATCACTTTGGCGGCCTCTTTGCGGGCGGCCTCGCGGGCTTCGTCGATAATCTGGGTCTTCATGCGGTCGGCTTCGCGAAGCATGTCGGCCTGGCGTGAGCGAGTTTCGGCAAGTAACTTTTCGGCTTGCGCGTTGGCGTTGTCGAGCTGTTCTTTGGCGTCACGGGCATATTCAACACCCTTGTCAATCATATCGGCGCGCCGGTCAACGCCTTTCATGATTGCCGGCCATCCCCATTTGTAAAGAATGAAGAAGAGGATGGCGAAAGCCACGAACATCCAGAAGACAAGGCCGAAATCAGGGGTGAACAGTTCCATGCGGTGAGATTTTTACAAACAGCGGATTAAACGAACATTGCAAGAACACAGACAATCACAGCGAAGAGAGCAACACCTTCGACGAGGGCTGCAATCACAATCATGTTGCTGCGGATGTCGCCGGCTGCCTCCGGCTGGCGTGCGATGGCTTCCATAGCCGATGCACCGATTTTACCGATGCCGAGACCTGCGCCGATGGCTGCGATACCTGCGCCGAGAGCTGCGCCCAGACCGAGGATACCTTCGATAGCTGCTAAAATCATTGCTAACATAATCTTAAGTTTTTTATGGTTATTATTTTTTGTTTGTTTCAGGTTTAGTTTCGCCGCCGTGAGCGTGCTCCTCGTGGCTTCGCTCCTGTCCGAAGGAGATAAAGAGCGTTGAGAGCATCGTGAACACGTAGGCTTGGATGAAGCTCACCAGCACGTCGATGAGCAACATGAACACCGAGAAGAGCACCGACACAACGGCCGTACCTCCGGCTACTGCCGCGCCCATAGCTCCGAACACGAAGATGAGCAGCGTCAGAACGATTACAATCATGTGACCTCCCATCATGTTGGCGAACAGACGGACTGTCAGAGCCGCCGGCTTGGTGAACACGCCGAAAATCTCGATAACGGGCATGATTGGAATCGGGAACTTGAGCCAGAGCGGAACGTCGGGCCAGAGAATCTCTTTCCAATAGTGCTTGGTGCCGAGGAAGTTGGTCAGGATGAATGTGAATATAGCCAGGACGAGAGTTACCGCGATGTTGCCGGTAAGGTTTGCGCCGCCGGGGAACACGACGATAAGTCCGAGAAGGTTCATGTAGAGAATGAGGAAGAACACCGTCAGCAGATAGGGGGCGAACTTCTGAGCACGGTCGCCGAGCGTGGGGCGGATAACCCCATCGTAGATAAACGTTATCAGCGCTTCGATAGCGCCCGTCAGCTTGCGGGGAGCTTTCATGCCCATCCGTTTGTGCCAGCGGGCAACAGCCAGGATGCTCCAAATCACGAGGATAACGGCGATGAACAGTGCGCAGACGTTTTTCGTGATCGATATATCCCACGGCTTATACTCCTTGCCGTCGACGATTTCAACCACCTTGCCTTTGTATGGGCTGTCCTTGCCGGCAATCATGAAGGTTGCCGAGCCGTCGGTATAGGTCTGGCCGTCGGTGATACGCGCAGAGCTGAAGCAATGCAGGCCATCTTTGCCGAACACAATCACCGGCAGCGGAATGCGCTTATGGTGATTGAAGGGCACTTCCCAGCCGTAGCCGTCGCCGAGGTGCTCGAAGATAATCTCCTTCGGGTCGAGAGCTTTGCCGTGGTCGTCGCCGTGGTCGTCGGCTTCCGACGCACGAAGAGCTGCCGGGAAGGCAATGGCCACGATGGCAATAAATATTTTTAGAAGGCGTTCGGTCATGGCTTCATTCAATAAATGCAGACGGAAATCAAATCATTGTCGACATCAACAACGCCACCCTCAACCGGGAGCTCGGCGGTCTGACCCGCAGCGTCCGTGTAGCGGATTGAGCCTTGGGTCAACACCGACACCAACGACGCATGGCCGCGCAGAACCGTGAATTCGCCCATAGCGCCGGGAAGAGTCACGGAGCTGATCTCACCCTCAAAAAGGGTGTCCTGCGATGAAATAATCTTTAGTGTCATTGTCTTTATTAGCGTTTGATGTGCAACAACTTTTGTTCTAACTCACGTAAATGGGGTCAAATCAAGCTCCGGCTTCGGCGAGCATTCGTTTGCCTTTCTCGATGGCTTCGTCGATAGTGCCGACGTTGAGGAAAGCCTGTTCGGGATATTCGTCCATCTCGCCGGAGAGAATCATCTTGAAGCCGCGGATTGTTTCGCTGACGGGAACCATGACGCCGGGCAGGCCGGTGAACTGTTCGGCAACGAAGAATGGCTGCGAGAGGAAACGCTGGGCGCGGCGTGCGCGGGCAACGACGAGTTTATCCTCATCGGAGAGCTCGTCGACGCCGAGAATGGCGATGATATCCTGAAGCTCGTTGTATTTCTGAAGCAGCTGCTTGACAGCCTGAGCTGTATTGTAGTGGTCCTCGCCGATGATGTTCGGGTCGAGGATTCGTGAAGTAGATTCGAGGGGGTCGACGGCGGGATAGATGCCGAGCTCGGCAATCTTACGGCTGAGCACGGTTGTAGCATCCAAGAAGCTGAACGTTGTTGCAGGAGCCGGGTCGGTAAGGTCGTCGGCCGGCACATAGATGGCCTGAACCGATGTGATCGAACCGTTTTTGGTCGAGGTGATGCGTTCCTGAAGTGCGCCCATCTCCGATGCAAGCGTAGGCTGATAACCTACGGCCGACGGCATACGTCCGAGAAGAGCTGACACCTCACTACCTGCCTGGGTGAAACGAAAGATGTTGTCGATAAACAGCAGAATCTCTTTACCGCCGCCATCCTGGTCGCGGAACTGCTCGGCGACAGTCAGACCCGACAGAGCCACACGCAGACGTGCGCCCGGCGGCTCATTCATCTGGCCGAACACGAGGGTTGCCTGCGACTTGCTGACTTCGTTCATGTCGACATCCTCGAGGTTCCACTCGCCTTTTTCCATTCCTTCGGCGAATTTCTCGCCGTATTTCATAACGCCGCTCTCAATCATCTCGCGCAGAAGGTCGTTACCTTCACGGGTGCGTTCGCCGACGCCGGTGAACACCGAGAAACCGTTGTGGCCTTTGGCGATATTGTTGATGAGCTCCATGATAAGCACGGTTTTACCCACGCCGGCACCGCCAAACAGACCAATCTTACCGCCTTTGCTATAAGGCTCGAGAAGGTCGATCACTTTGATGCCGGTGTTGAGGATTTCGGTGCCGATTGTGAGGTCGTCGAATTCGGGAGCCGGCTGATGGATAGCGCGGAGATTGTCGCGATCGAGAGCCGGCAGACGGTCGATAGCCTCGCCGATGACGTTGAGCAGACGGCCTTTAACCTGCTCGCCTGTCGGGACCGAGATGGGGCGCTCGAGATTGTCGACGCGCACACCGCGCTGCAGACCGTCGGTGCTCTCCATGGCCACGCATCGCACAGTGTTCTCGCCAATGTGTTGCTCCACCTCAAGAATCAGCTCCGCGCCATCGGGACGCTCAACCTTGAGTGCTGTGAAGATAGGCGGCAAAGCGTTGTCGTCACCTTCAAATGCCACGTCGACCACCGGGCCGATAACCTGGGCTATTTTTCCGAACTTATCGCTCATAAGAGATAGATGAGAGTTTTCAATTTAAGATTTCATTTAGAAATGGATGCCGTAGACTATAATCAGAACCATCAACACGAGGTTGAAGAGGTTGATCGGCAGGAGATATTTCCATTCGAGAGCCAGCATCTGGTCGATTCTCAGACGCGGGAATGTCCATTTGAACCAAATAATCACGAATGAGAGTACAATCGCTTTACCGATAAACCAGATCACTGACGGGATATAGTCCATGATCATGTTGAATGTGTCCCAGCCGGGGAAATGCAGAGGCATCCAGCCGCCGAAGAACAACAGCGTAGCAACGCCCGAGACGATGAAAAGGTTAAGATACTCGGCGAGGTAGAAGAAACCGAAGTGGATGCCGGAGTACTCTGTGTGGTAACCGGCGGTGAGCTCGCTTTCAGCCTCGGGAAGGTCGAACGGGCCACGGTTTGTTTCGGCTGTTCCGGCAATCAGGTAGATGATGAATGCGATGATTGCGGGAATATGGGCAGTAAAGATAAACCAGCAGTCGCGCTGAGCTTCAACGATTCCACCAACCGACATCGTGCCGGCGTAGGCAACCATTGTCAGCACCGACAGACCGATTGAAAGCTCGTAGCTGACCATCTGCGCGCCCGAACGGAGGGCGCCGATGAGAGTGAACTTATTGTTACTCGACCAACCGGCCAGCAGGATACCCAACACGCCGATTGACGACACGGCAATCAGGAAGAATATGCCGATGTTGAAATCGATGATCTGCAGGCCGTTGCCCCATGGCAGAACGGCGAAGGCGAGCATCGACGCCAAGATTACGAGATAGGGGGCGAGAGCGAAGAGAAACTTATCGGTGTGGTTGAGCGAGATGAGCTCTTTGATAAGAATCTTGAACATATCGGCTACGCTCTGCAGCAAACCCATCGGACCTACGCGGTTCGGGCCAAGGCGGCACTGGAAAGCGGCGCACACCTTACGTTCAAACCAAATATAGAAAAGTGCCAGCACAGAGTATGTCAGCAGGAGCACGACGCCGATGAGCAGACACTCTACGGTGACCGTCAGCCAGCCGGGCATGAATGAGCTGAGCAGATTGTGAATCCAGTTTGTTAAATATGTGAAATCAAACATGACTTTGTTTATTACTTGATTCGATTCGGTTTATTATCGGTCAACGGTCCATATCGGGAACGATGTAGTCCATCGAGCCGCCGATAGTGATGAGGTCGGCAATCTTGCTGCCGCGGGTGATGTGGTCGACAACGGCTGCGGCGTTGAGGCTCGGGGGAACGAGTTTGATACGGTAGGGGTTAACTTTGCCGTCGCTCTCGAGATAAACGCCGAATGTGCCGCGGCAACCTTCAACAGTGCGGAACCATTTTCCTACTGGGAGCTTCAGCACCTTGGGCACCTTGACGCAAATCTCGCCTTCGGGGATATTGTCGATGAGCTGCTCGATAATGCGTGCGCTCTGTGTCATCTCGTCGACGCGCACTTTGAAGCGTGCCATCGAGTCGCCCTCGTGGCGAACAACCTCTTCGAAATCGAGCTCGCTGTAGATGCTGTAGGGAGCTACTTTGCGCTGGTCGCAAGCCCAACCCGAAGCACGTCCCGAGGGGCCTGTGACGGACCAGGAGATAGCGTCGCCGTGGCTGAGCACGCCCACGCCGTCGAGACGGTTGTGGGTGATTACGTTGCCGGTGAAGAGCTTGTTGTACTCCTTGATATTTCCTGGGATAACGGCGAGGAGGGCTTTGACGTCCTTGACGAAATCTTTATCGAGGTCCTGCATAACGCCGCCGATACACTCGTAGTTGAATGTCATGCGGGCGCCGCAAGTTTTGTCCATGATGTCGAGAATCTGCTCGCGCACGCGGAGCGTGTAGAACAGCATTGTTGTAGCGCCAAGGTCCATGCAATATGTTCCGATGAACAGACAGTGGGAGGCAATGCGCGAAAGCTCGTCCATCAGCACGCGAATCACCTGAGCGCGGCGCGAAATCTCGATTCCGGCAGCCTGCTCGATGGTCATGCAGAGACAGTGGTGATAGGGGTGAGCAGAGAAATAATCCATACGGTCCATGAAGTGGAGCGTCTGCGGATAGGTGAGCTTCTCGCAAATCTTCTCGATGCCGCGATGGATATAGCCCATGTAGACGTCGATTTTCTTGATGGTTTCGCCGTCGACAGCCGTGCGGAAACGGAGCACGCCGTGGGTTGCGGGGTGCTGCGGACCGATATTGACAACGAAATCGTCGGGGGCAAACACGCGCTCCTGGCGCTTCTCAACCGAGCCGTCGGGGAGTTCGACGTAGGTGTCGGTGAAGTCGCTCTGGCGTTCGTTTTCAATCGTGACGGGGTTGATGTCGGGATTTTCGTCGTAGTCTTTGCGCAGGGGGTAGCCTTTCCAGTCGATGCTGAGGAAGAGGCGGCGCATATCGGGATTGCCGATGAACACGATTCCAAAGAAATCGTAGACTTCGCGTTCATAGATTCCGGCGATGCTCCAGAGGTCGGAAATGCTGTGGAGCATCGGGTTAACACGGTCGGTAGTTGTCACCTTCACAGCCAAACGCTTATGGTCGGCGGTCGACTCGAGGTAATAGACGCAACCGAGAGTCTCGACCCAGTCCATACCTACGATGGTGATTAAATAGTCGAAGCGGAGCTCACGGTCGTCGCGCAATGCAAGGGCGAGGTCGTGCCATTTGGAGTCGGGTATGGCTACCGTGAGAATATCGCCATCCTCGAAAGTAGCTTCCGGAAAAAGCCCGGCTATCCGTTGCTGAATCTCTGCCATACTATATGATTGGTTTTCTTTATTACTTCTATTATTAAATTTGTGTCGTCGATTCGCGGTGGATTAATCGTCGACGCCTTCGATGGGATGTTCGCAAAGATACTCCTCTTGTTTCTGCTGACGGTTGACGCCGCCGAAGAAACGCTCCACCTTGATTTTGCGCGAAAGCTGCATGATAGCATAAATCATGGCCTCAGGGCGCGGGGGGCAACCGGGGAGATAAACGTCGACGGGGATAATCTGGTCGACGCCCATCACGACATGATAGGATTTCTTGAACGGGCCGCCGGAAACAGCGCAAGCGCCGGTGGCAATCACATATTTAGGCTCGGCAAGCTGGTCGTAGAGTCGACGAAGCACCGGGGCCATGCGGTGAACGATTGTACCGGCCACCATGATGAAGTCGGCCTGGCGTGGGGACGAACGGGCAACTTCCCATCCGAAGCGAGCCATATCATAGCGAGCAGCGCCGAGCGACACGAATTCGATGCCGCAGCAGCTGGTTGCGAAAGTCAAAGGCCAAAGAGAGTTGGAGCGACCCCAGTTGATGAGCTTGTCGAATGTGCCGACAACAACGTTCGTGCCGTTCTCCTGAAGCTCTTTAACGAGTGATTCTATATACTCATTATCTTTCCATGCGTCGTAGGGCATGCCTTTTGTTGTCACTTCCATTCAAGAGCTCCTTTCCGCCAGGCGTAAACCAAGCCCAGCACCAAAATTATGAAGAAAATTGCGATGCTCAAAAGACCGGCGCCGCCGAGGTCCTTTACGCGGACAGCCCAGGGGAACAGGAAGACGCATTCAACGTCGAACATCAGGAACAGGATAGCGAACAGGTAATAGCCCACCTTGAACTGAGCCATGCTTTCGCCACGCGTCGGGATACCGCACTCGTAGGCTTCACCCTTCTGAGGATTGAACGAACGCGGCGAAATCAGCCCCGCAATCCACAACGCAAGCCCTACCAAACCGATACCCGTCAGGGCGGCGGTTATGGCAAGCGTAGAGTTTTGAATCGTTAACAATAACATAATGTGGTTTTGTCTATTATTTCGAGTCAACAATAGCCTAACCCCAAACAAACAATTGTGTATCAACGCCTAAAGGCATCAACACAGTGTTTTACAGGCGATATCAGACCATTTCATGTTGCAAATATAGACAAAATATTTAGTTCGGCTCCGATTGCACCTATAAAAAATAATCCGTAACAACTGTTAAAATTTGTTCAGACGGCAAACCGGAGCCATGCGTGGTATCATTGCCACGCCTGAAGGCCTTCACCGACGACGCATAAACCGCCTCAGTTGCCGCCGCTATAGACGGCTTCGAAATAGGCCGTTACCTTATAATTTTCCAAGCAGTTGAACACGAGCTTCGACTGCCCTTGGAGATTGACCCGCATAGTAAGATTCGTCACATTGAACCGCGGATAGGGCGTGCCGCCGATTGTCGGGACGAGCTGCTCGGCCGAAAGACGGAAACCACCCTGCTCGGGAGTTACTTTCAGCCCGGCGAACTCCATATCCATAACCGGCATCGACTTGGCAAACGAGGCGTTCTCGACTTTCATTACCGCCGTCATTCGGTTGGGGTTGATGTCGATAATGTAGTTCATCTTGGTTGTGACGAACGTTGTGTTGTCGGTTTCGTCGACGGTCTCCGATGCACCGATGAAAATTGTGCGGTAGGGGATATTCGTAACTTCATATTCGCCGGCGGCCTTGTAGCTCACCGACAGCCCCGTGAGTTGCAGCCCCCCGTCCATCTCGACCGGCGCGTACATCGTTATCTCCATGTCGGTTATCTCGGGGGCACCTGCTGCGTCGGGCATCACGCGCGATGCGTCTATTACTCTCGCTTTGTTGTCGGGGTTGAATTTCCAGTCGACATCGCTGTAGGAGAAGTTGGATGCGGCCATATTGTCGCTCCAGCGCACATTCTCCATGCGCACAACGGCCGTCTTGTG
>CAYNSG010000014.1:2244-19187 GCA_964399885.1 uncultured Bacteroides sp. | reverse complement strand
ATCAGGAAAACTCAGCCCCCCCCTGATTAACAAAATGTTCTGCGTCTATTTTGCGGGTTCTGCCAGAGCGCGAAGCGCGGTTCTGCGTTTCAATCCGCCCGTAAAGTTGCCAAAATCTGCCCGGAAAGCGGCCTGGAATGTTGCCTGGAAAAGCTGCCGGAAATGCAGAAGGGATTCGCTTTTTCGGGCTATCAGTGCAATTAATTTTGCGATTTCGGCTGAAAAGTGGTAACTTTGCAAAAGGTGTGCACCCGCACACCCTAAACCATTAACCCATAATTTTTAAGCTGATTTGCAATGGCTAAACAACAAACAAAAAAAGACGATTCGCATGGAAAAGGTTTCATGCTGCCCGTGATCGACGAGCGACCATGGACATATATTGTTGAGTACGAAGGGAAAAATTTCCAAGTAAGAAAATTTGATTTCCAACGCCGACCCGGACTTTCGCGACCGCTGCGACTGCAGTGTATTGCCGAGCGTAAAGACAACGGCTCGCTTTTCTTCAAGCAGGACCTCGCGCCCATATTTGCCGAACGCTACAAAAAAGGCCAAATCTACGATTTCACTATCGACGCCGACATGACAAACACCGACCGCCCTCACTACAAGGTGAGCGACGGCTCGGGCTACTGGATTCAGCTCCCCGCCAAGGATGGCGACGTGCAGCTCCATAAAGGCGACCGCGTGAAACTCCGCGTGACGGGTCTCAAAGGAATCCACCTCTACCTCTCGCTCGTGCGCGACTATCTCCCCCAGGTAGCCGAGATGCCGAAGCTGACCGACTTCGTGGCGCGCTTCGAACGCCCGTTCACGTCGCTCCTCGTGCGTCTCGTCGGCAACGGCGCACTCCCCCAGGCCAAAGCACTCTACGACGAGGGCGACAAGGCATGGCTACTCACCGGCCTGCGCGAGGCCCGCGAATACATCTTCAATCTCAACGGCAAACCCGACGCTGCGCTCGCCGAATCGGTCAGCACCTATCGCGACGTCGTCACCTATCTGCTCGAGGACTCCGGATTCCTCCGCAACGCCGGCGACCAGCCCCGCAACGTGCTCCAGGAGGAGTTTGCACGCGATGTTGCCCGCGCCGACGACCTTCTCGCCGCCATGAAGCATATCGCCGACAACGACCAGGATCAGTTTGTCCGCGAAACATTCGACAAAATCCGCCGCTCGGGCTATCTCTACCGCCCCGAAAGCAAGCTCCGCCAGCTGATGTATATCTTCTCGCTCCAGTTGGGACTCATCGACAAGTGCATGGACCAGCTGATTGAAATCATTCAGCAGGGCGACACCGACAACTGGATGGCCGAGCCGTTCCGCACCGCTTTCGTCGAGCAGCTCCAGCTATACATCGACGCCAGCCATGCGCGCTTCGACCAGATGAGCGACGCCGAGGCCGACTCCGGTACAGCCCGCCGACTCGACCGACTGATTCGCGCAATCGCTATTCAGCAGCTGCTCGAGGATACCGGCAACACACCCTCGCAGGAAACCGTCATCAACCGCTCGCGCCTCTACCGCTACTATGCGTTCATGAAAAACGCCGAGCGCGACCGCATGCTCGAGAAGTCGCTCCACGTTCTGCTCACCGAGGAGATTGACACCGAGGAATACTCCTGGAGCGACACCAAGTCGGTGATGCTCCTCATGAACCGCCTGCTCCACGCCCCCGAGCCCATCGACGGCGTGCAGAAATATGAAAGCTCGGGCGTTGTCATGAACATCAAGGACGGCAAGATTGAGTTCCGCGCTTGCGCCGAAAACGCCAACCGCAGCGTGCTCCCCAACCTCGGGCTGTGGCACGGCATGCAGGTCTATCTGCCGTCGCTTCTCTCGCCTGAATACCGCTCGCCGCGAAGCATCAGCGACTACCGCGGCGTCTGGAACGAAATCGAATATCGCCTCTTCCAGGAGCGCCGCACTCATCGCGCCCCCGAGCCTATCGTAGTCAAACAGCGCACACTGATGCCTGAAGTGGGCGACACGGTCAACATCATCATCGACCGCGCTACCGACGAGGACCTGGGCGTCTACCACTGCACCGTAGTCGAGACCGGCTACTATGGCCAGGGCACCATCGATATCCGCGAAATCTCAGGCTCGCGCCGTCCGCTCCATATCAAAGCGTTCCGCGACGAGGACGGCAACCCCCTCGTGTTCCGCGCGAAGGTTATCAGCAGCAACGACAAGGAGCTGCAGTTCAGCCTCGTTGAGGGCATCCGCAGCTACATCCGCGAATCGGTCGACATTGACGACGAGGTTGCTTGCGTAATCAACAACACTCCCGGCCGCTACAACGACTTCACCTACACCGGACTGACCGAGCACGGTTACATCGTCAGCATCAAGACCGACGACTCTACCGTAGGGTTCTCGCTCGGCTCGCAGGTTTTCGTCAGAATCACCGGTGCCGAACGCGACGGCAGCCTCATCCGCGCCTCCTACGTCGGACCGAGCGACATGTTCGTCGAGTACGAGCCTGCCCTCGAAACGCTCCTGTTCAGCTACGGCCGCGAACTTCCCCCGGCCGAAAAAGATGAGACCGAAGAGATTGTCGACGAGCAGACCGAATCGGACAACGACGTGCTGCTCACCGACGGCAACGCCCGCGAGGTTATGCACATCATTGCCCGTCGCGCCGACATGGAGACCGACCTCGTAAAATCCTACAACTATTTCGCCGCCGCGCGACTGCTCGCCCGCATAATCTCGTCGAGCAAGGACGACGCCATGCGTCAGTACTACGACCAGCGCTGCCGCGTGCTTGAAATTCTCGACGACTTCGCCACCAACGGCCGCATCGACCTCGAGCGCCTCGAGAAGTTCAACACCCAGATTATGCGCAACTCGGCCGCCAACCCCTACGCCATCAAATTGCGCATACTGGCGGCCATGGAGCGCCCCGAGCACACCGACGCCGTCTGGCAAATCATCAAGGGCACCAACTCCGACGACATTTCGCAGCTCGGACGCCTTGTCATCGCCTACAACGCTATCGACGGCTTCAAGCTCGGCGAGGAGCAGCGCAAAATCCGCGAACATATCTACACGCTGCTCAAACTCGACATCGAGCGCCAGCCCGATCAGATTGCCGGAGGCACGGAGTCGCAGTATGTCGAATTCAAAACCAGCGCGGTTTATCCCGCCGGCGGCGTGATGCGCGTCGACGTTGCCCGCCAGATGACGGAGCTCGTTGAGGTTATCTGCGGATTCCTCAACTCTACGGGCGGCCACCTCTACATAGGCGTCAGCGACGAGGGCTACGTCAGAGGCCTCGCCAACGACCTCGAATATTTCGGCTCGCTCGACAAGCTGATGCTCGAACTCCATAACTCGATACGCTCCCAGATGGGATTCATCTCGGCCTACGCGACATATATCAACATCCAGCCCGAGACGTTCGGCGAGAAAACAATCATCCACGTCAAGATTGCCCCGCTGCCCAAGCCCGTTCAGGCCAACGGCGTCTACTACGAGCGCCAAGGCTCATCGACCGAGTATGTCCCCAAAACCAAGGAGGAGGAGTTCCTGCGCCGCCACAGCTTGCTCGGCGCCCGCTCGCAGACGGTTCCCGCAATCCCGGTTGTAGCGCCTCAGCCCGCTGCAGCTCCTGCTGCCGCTCCTGCCGCAACTCCTGCCACAGCTCAGGTCAACGCCGCCGACACGGCCGTGCCCCCCGCACCGGCTCCCGTGGCCGAGAAATCCGCAGTAGCACCTGCCGCACCGGCTACAGCCAAGACTGGAAAAGCCAAGGAGGGCGGCATCGCAACCTCGCGCCTGCGCCGCAACCATATCCACTACGACGGCGCCAACGACTATGTAGCTCCCGCGCTCTTCTTCTTCGTCAACGAGGATGGCTCCTACCAGGCGTCGCCCGACGAAATCTGGACCGACGACGAGGCTGCCCTCGCGCTCGGACTTACCGAGGACGAGATGGCCAACTCCGTGCTGGTTGTCTACCGCTCGGGCCATGTTGCCAAAGTGACCGTCGACGAGCTTATGCGCTCGCACCGCGCAAAACTCTGCGCCAAGGAGAAAATCGTATTCATCGCGCCCGTTTCCGACACCGACGGCCTGCTCGCCTACTTTAAGGACGACCGCAACGTCTACTACAAACAGTATTTCGCGCCCGAAACGCTGCCGGAAACCAAACCCACCAACCTCGGCGAGAAGCTGATTCCCGGCACTCCGGTCCATTGCGAGACGGTATGCGCCGAATGCCACAACGGTTTCACCGGCATACAGCGCAACGGACAGCGCGTAGGCCGCACAAAGGATGAACTCAACTCCGACATTGCCGAATCCTACAACCGCCTCGGATAAACCTCACCCTCTAACACCCCTCTACAGATATGACATTTTCAGAAATCTGCAACAAAATATTCGCCGACACGGTAGCGCTCTACCACGTTGCCGACAACGTCGACTTCCTCCCCGTCAACCCCTTCCCGACCGACACGATTGAGCACACTCTCTTCGAGAAAAACTGGATCGACGCCGTTCAATGGCATCTCGAGGATATCATCCGACTGCCCGACATCGACCCCGTAGAAGCTCTCGCGCTCAAACGCCGCATCGACCGCTCCAACCAGGAGCGCACCGACATGGTTGAGCAGATCGACACGTATTTCCTCGACCGCTTCTCCACCGTCGACCCTCTCCCCGACGCGACAATCAACACCGAGAGCCCCGCATGGGCTATCGACCGCCTCTCGATTCTCGCCCTGAAAATCTACCACTGGCAAATTGAGGCAGAGCGCGAGGACGCCTCGGAGGAGCATCGCGCTAAAGCCGCGGCGAAGCTCGCCGTTATGCTCGAACAGCGCACCGACCTCTCGCAGGCTATCGACACACTGCTCGACGACATGGCCGCCGGACGCAAAATCATGAAGGTCTACCGCCAGATGAAGATGTACAACGACCCTTCGACTAACCCGATGCTCTATGGCAAAAAAACCTGAACTCGACGCCGACGGCAACTTCGATATACGCAGCGCGTGCTCAGCCTCGACTGAGAGCGACAAGGATATCGAGCGCGCATTGCGCCCCTCGGAATTCGGCGCTTTCAGCGGTCAGGATGCCATCGTCGAAAACCTCAAAGTGTTTGTCAAGGCGGCACGCCTGCGCGGAGAGTCGCTCGACCACGTGCTGCTCCACGGGCCTCCCGGACTCGGCAAGACAACCCTCTCGGGCATCATCGCCAACGAGCTTGGCGTAGGCATGAAAATAACCTCCGGACCGGTGCTCGACAAGCCCGGCGACCTTGCGGGAATCCTGACCTCGCTCGAGCGCAACGATGTGCTTTTCATCGACGAAATCCACCGTCTGAGCCCTATCGTCGAGGAGTATCTCTACTCGGCCATGGAGGACTACCGCATCGACATCACAATCGACAAGGGTCCCGGCGCGCGCTCCGTGCAGCTTACTCTCGCGCCTTTCACGCTCGTCGGCGCCACGACCCGCAGCGGCTTGCTGACGTCGCCCCTCCGCGCTCGCTTCGGCATCAATTGCCACCTGAAATACTACACCCACGACGTGCTTCAGCAAATCGTGCTCCGCTCGTCGCGGCTGCTTGGAATCGCCTGCGACACCGACGCTGCCGCCGAGATAGCCATGCGCAGCCGCGGGACGCCACGTATCGCCAACGCACTGCTGCGCCGCGTGCGCGATTTCGCCCAGGTAAAAGGCTCCGGGAAAATCGACCTCGCCATTGCTCGCTATGCACTCGAAGCACTCAACATCGACAAGTATGGCCTCGACGAAATCGACAACAAGCTCCTGACTACAATCATCGACAAGTTCAAAGGCGGACCGGTCGGTCTGACTACCATCGCCACAGCCTTGGGCGAGGACCCCGGAACAATCGAGGAGGTCTACGAGCCCTACTTGATTCAAGAAGGTTTCATCAAACGTACGCCCCGCGGACGCGAAGTGACCGAGCTTGCCTACATCCACCTCGGCCGCATCCAAAAACCGACCGAAGGCACTCTATTCTAACCTGCTATGGGAGCTATCAAGAGTCTGGCTAAAGACACCGCGCTCTACGGATTGAGCAGCATCATCGGCCGTTTCCTCAACTGGCTGCTCGTTCCGCTCTACACCTACAAGTTTGTCGAGTCGGAGTATGGCGTTGTAAGCTACGTCTACTCCATCGTCGCCCTCGCCCTGGTGATTCTCACCTACGGCATGGAGACCGGATTTTTCCGCTTCGCCAACCATGAGCGCTACGACAATCCGCAGCGGGTCTACTCTACATCGATGATTTCGCTGGCGATGTCGTCGACACTCTTCTTTGTCGCCGTGATGCTCTGTATTGAGCCCTCCGCGCACGCCATGCAATGCGACGGCCACGAGAGTTTTGTAGCCCTCATGGCCGCCACGGTGGCTATCGACGCCTTCACCGCCATTCCGTTCGCCTGGTTGCGCTACCGCAAGCGCCCGCTGCGCTTCGCCATGCTCAAACTCATCGGAATTGCCCTCAACATCGGCTTTAACCTCTTCTTCATCCTCCTCTGCCCCCGGATTTGGGACGTCGACCCGGGGCTGATTGAGTGGTTCTACAACCCCGACTACGGCATCGGCTACATATTCCTGAGCAACTTCATCGCCTCGGCAATGACTCTGCTGCTCCTGCTGCCCGACATCACCGGATTCCGCTGGAGCTTCGACACTACGCTCTGGCGCGAGATGCTCTCCTACTCCTGGCCGCTGCTGATTTTCGGCATCGCCGGCATCATGAACCAGACTATAGGCAACATCATGCTCCCCTGGCTCGCCACCTCCGACGGCATCGGACAGTTGGGCATCTATGGAGCCAACTATAAGATTGCCGTCGTCATGGTCATGTTCATCCAGGCTTTCCGATTTGCCTACGAGCCGTTTATTTTCGCCAAAGGGAAGAAAGACGCCGCCTCGCCCGAGCAGACAAAGCGACTCTTCGCCGACACGATGAAATATTTCATCATCTTCTCGCTGGTGATTTTCCTCGGCGTCATGGCGTATATCGACATCGTGAAGCATCTTATCGCCCCGGCCTACTACGTCGGGCTGCGCGTAGTCCCGGTGGTTATGATTGCCGAACTCTTCTTCGGAGTGTTCTTCAATCTGTCGCTGTGGTATAAGCTCACCGACCGCACAATCTGGGGCACATGGTTCTCGCTCGGCGGACTTTTAGTTACCGTCGGAATGAACATATTGCTCGTTCCCCGCATTGGATATATGGGATGCGCGTGGGCCGCGCTCGCTTGCTATGGGTCGATGATGGTGGCTTCCTACTTCGTCGGACGCCGCAATTATCCGATTCCCTACGCTGTTGGCCGCTGCTCGCTCTATTTCGCCGTCGCCATGGTCTGCTTCGCGCTGATGATGGCTGTCCCCGCCGGAATCGGTCAACTCGGCGTCATTGGCGTCCGCACGCTGATTCTCGCCGCGTTTGTCGTCTTTGCTGTCCGTCGCGAGAAAATCTCGCCGGCCGACGTCGTCCCCGCCGCTCTGAAAGACAAACTTTTGCGCCGCAACCGCTCTTGATAAACCCGCCACATTATTATGAATGCCAATTTCGCCAACCGACTGACAAATTTTTTCGTCAATTTCTTCACGCTCGATGATCTCGTGCCGCAAGCCGAGGCTGAGAAAGCTATCCGCGACGGCGTTTCGTTTCGCGGAACGAACATCCTCATCCTCATCATCGCAATCCTGATAGCCTCGCTCGGACTGAACACCAACTCTACGGCGGTAATCATCGGCGCGATGCTTATCTCGCCGCTGATGGGCCCGATTATCGGCATCGGCTTAGGCGTCGGCGTCCACGATTTCGACCTCATCAAGCGGTGTCTGCGCAACCTTATCATGGCTGCCGGCTTCTCGGTGCTCGCCTCGACGCTCTACTTCCTCATCTCGCCCGTCAACGAGGGGCACAGCGAGCTCCTTGCACGCACATCGCCGACAATCTACGACGTTCTGATCGGTTTCTTCGGCGGCGGCGCCGGAATCATCGGCTTGGGGTCGAAAAGCAAGGGAAATGTTATCCCGGGCGTGGCCATCGCAACGGCTCTCATGCCGCCGCTCTGTACCGCCGGCTACGGACTCGCCACATGGCAAGTCCATTATTTCCTCGGCGCCATCTATCTCTTCCTTATCAACTCAATCTACATCGCGTTCGCGACGTTTATCGGCGTGAAGCTCTTCAAGTATAAGGACGCAGCGACAGCCGTCGACAGCCAGCGTGCAGCCCGTGTGCGCAAGATTGTCTACACCGTAGCCATCCTGACGATGCTTCCGAGCATCTGGCTGACCTACAAGATGCTGCAATCAAATAAGTTTACGATGAACGCCAACCGCTTTGTGGCTGCCGAATGTAACTTCCCGGCAACACAGGTGCTCAGCAAGGATGCCTACACGGCCGACGGACAGCGTTTTCTCCGCATAGCCCTCATCGGACGCATTCTGCCGACCGACTCGCTCGATATGGCTCTGACATCGCGGCTGCCGTTCTACGGCCTGACGGGCACGAAAATCATTATTGTTCAGGGCGATGAGTCGAAAGGCGAAACCATGACGCAGTCGGCCGACGATATCTTCCGTCTGACTCAAGCAACAATCAACCGCCAGCAGGAGGAGATTGACTCTCTGCGCGACCTTACACGCCAAATCGCCTCGTCGCGACTCATCGGCCGCACGCTGACGCCCGAGCTGAAGGTAGTGTTCCCCCAGGTTGAGGATATCGCTATAACCGAGCCGGTATTCTCGAGCGTCGACGGCACGCGGCTCGACACGGTCGATGTGGCTCTCGTACACTACTCGTCGCGCATGACCCCGCAGCAGCTCGCAAAATTCCACGAATATCTGACCGCCCGACTCGAAATTAAGGATATACGCATCGTTGAAGTTGGCGCCTCTGTTCTCGAACCCTCCACGACCGATAAATGATGCCCTCCGACAACAACAAACTGAAGGTATTACTTATCTGCCACAGCGATTTGCTGGGCGGAGCGTCGGTTGTCACCTACCGACTGATGCAGGCTCTGCGCCACGAAGGCATCGCCGCCCGGATGCTCGTCTACACGAAGCTGAGCGACGACCCCTCGGTAGCCTTAATCGGCAACCGCAGTATGCGGGGCGTGAAATTCATGGCTGAGCGCCTGAGAATCATGCTCTCCAACGGCTTCAACCGCGAAAACCTCTTCAAGGTGTCGATAGCCAACGTAGGCTACGACATTACGGACCATCCATGGGTGCAGAAAGCCGATGTAATTTGCCTGTCGTGGATCAACCAGGGGCTGCTGTCGCTTGGCGGCATCCGCCGGCTCTCGCGGCTGGGAAAACCGCTGGTGTGGGTGATGCACGACATGTGGTGCCTTACCGGAATCTGCCATCACGCATACGCCTGCACGCGCTACCGCGAGGAGTGCGGCAAATGCCCCCTGCTCTGCTCAAAGCGCGCCAACGACATATCCCACTCCGTCTGGCTCCGCAAAAAAGAGCTGTATGACGATGTGAAGATTCATTTCGTAGCCGTCAGCAACTGGCTCGCCGGAAAATGCGCCGAAAGCTCGCTGCTGAAAAATGCCGACGTCGAGGTTATCCCCAACGCATTCCCCATCGGCTCATTTGAAATCGAGCCGCAACATCGCCTTGAAAGCTACGGTATCGACTACCGCCGCTCGCTGATTGTCATGGGCGCGGCGCGTCTCGACGACCCCATCAAAGGCTTCGACTACGCTATCGAATCGCTCAACTATATCTTCGACAACCACCCCGAAGTTGCCCGCAACAGCCAGGCGGTGTTTTTCGGAGCGTTGCGCAACCCGGCCATTCTCGACCGCCTGCGCTTCCCATACGTCTGGACCGGGCTCGTCTCCGACCCTCGCGTTGTCAGAGAGCTCTACTCGGCGGCCAAGGTGGTAATCTCGGCATCGCTCTATGAAACCCTCCCGAGCACACTCATCGAGGGCCAGGCTGCCGGATGCCTCCCGGTAACTTTCGGGCGCGGCGGACAGGCCGACATCATCACCCACCTCAAGGACGGCTACGTTGCCGACTATCTCAACAGCGTAAGCCTTGCCGAAGGCATAATGTGGGCTCTGCGGCAGAATCCCGACCGACAGGCGCTCCACGACAGCGTAGGCCGCCGATTCGGTGCCGGACAAGTTGCCCGCAGATTCATCGACCTTTTCAACCGCCTCCTCAAAAACAATTAATAAACCACCCGACATGCAGACTGTTCTGTTTCATTCAACAATTTTCGGTCCGATTCATAGCCGCCGACTCGGCACATCGCTCGGCGTCAACCTTACGCCCGACGACGGCAAAATCTGCTCGTTCGACTGCCTCTACTGCGAGGCGGGTTTCAACGCCCAGGGCAAAGGCACGACCGGAATGCCGACAAGAGCTCAAGTGCGCGAACGCCTCGAAGCGAAACTCTCGCAGATGAAAGCCAACGGCGAACGCCTCGATGTCATCACATTCTCCGGCAACGGCGAACCTACGCTCCACCCCGATTTCGCGGGCGTCATCGACGACACTATCGCGCTGCGCGACAAGTATTTCCCCAACGTGAAAATCAGCGTGCTCAGCAACTCAACGCGCATCGCCGACCCGAAAGTTGCCGCTGCGCTGCGCCGCGTCGACAACAATATCCTGAAGCTCGATTCGGCCATAACCCCGACGATGAGAGCCATCGACCGACCCAACAATCCGCAGTTTACCGCCGAAACGCTCATCCCCGAGCTGGCTAAATTCAGCGGGCAGTGTATCATCCAGACGATGCTCCTGCGCGGCAGCCACGACGGCAAGCCGGTCGACAATACCACCCCCGAAGAGATCGACGCGCTCATCGAAGCGTATCGTTGCATAAAGCCGCGCGAAGTGATGCTCTACTCTATCGACCGCCGCACGCCGGAGGAGAATCTGCAGAAAGTCAGCCGCGAAGAGCTCGAGGCGGTTGCCGAGAAAGTCCGTGCGGCAGGAATCGACGTAATGGTTAGCTAATGGAACAGACCGAATTTATCAAACCCGCGCCGCTGCAGCCCGGCGACCTTATTGCCATCGTCTCACCCTCGGGGACGGTGAAGGAGGATTTCGTCGACGGCGCAGCCCGTGTGCTCGAAGCTCAGGGCTGGCGAGTGCGTGTCTACCCCCACGCCAAAGGTAAATACCTGACCTACAGCGGCACCGCCGACGAGCGTTATGCCGACCTCTCCGACGCCCTTCTCGACCCGGAAGTAAAGGCTATCCTCTGCTCGCGCGGGGGCTACGGCGCTGTCCACCTTCTGGAACGCCTGCAGCAGCTGCCGCTGCGCGACAATCCGAAATGGCTCATAGGCTATAGCGATATCTCCGCGCTTCATGCGCTGCTCTCGGTCAATGGCATCCAAAGCATCCACGCGCCGATGGGCAAACATCTGACAACGTTCGAGGGCGTCGACGACGATTCGCAGGCGCTGTTCGACATTCTCAACGGCCGCCGGTTCAGCTACAGCATCCCCGCACGCCCGCTCAACCGCTACGGCTCGGCTACGGGAACCCTCGCAGGCGGCAACCTGGCCGTCATCGCCGACCTGATCTCAACGCCATTCGACGTCATCAAGCCCGACACGATTCTCTTCATCGAAGATATCGCTGAACCGATCTACAAAACCGAGCGCATAATGTTTCAGCTGCAGCTCAGCGGCGTGCTCGCCCGGCTGAAAGGGCTGATTGTCGGCGAGTTCACCAACTACGACCGCGACTCGGAAAGCAACGGCATGGATGAGATGATAGCGCGGATGGTGAGCCGCTACAGCTATCCGGTTGCCTACGGCGCGCCGATTGGCCACGTCGACCACAACCTGCCTATGATTGTCGGCTCAAAGGTGACTCTCGATGTCACCCCGACAGAAACCACTATAAAATTCGAATGATGAAAATCCATTCTATATTTCTGAGCCTCATAGCCTTGCTGCTGACAGCCTGCGGCAACTCCGACCGCTTCAGCATCGAGGGAACAATTGAAGGCGGCGGCGGACAGCTCGTCGAGCTTACCTACTTCAGCGAAGGCGCTGCCCATAGAGTTACGGCCGTGGCCGAGGATGGCAAATTCAGTATCGAAGGCGTCGCACCGCGTCCCGCCTTGGCTTTCTTGGCGGTTTCGGGCAACGCATCGTCGGCAATCCTCGTGGTTGAAAACGGCGACGAGCTGACGGTCAACGTCGCGCCCGAGTCGACAACCTGGAAGGCATCGGGCAACAACGCTACCGAGGCACTCGCCAAATTCCACGCAGATAACGCCGAACTGCTCGCGGCCGGCAGCGACAGCGCCGTCAATGCCGCCGTTGCGCAATTTGTCGGCACCAACAACAAACGCGTAGCTGCTGCCGCGCTGATGGTCAGCACTTTTCGCACTCGCGGACATGAGCGCATGGCCGACTCACTTATGGCACTCCTCTCGCCCGAGACACGCCAACCCGCAGTTTTGCAGAACTTCATGTCGACCGTCGCCTCGCAGCTCACTACCGAAGCCAACGAAAACCTACAGTCGATGGCGCTCTACGAACGCCGCGACACGACCATACGCTATCTCTCCCACCGCCAGCGCTACGCCCTCTTCGCATTCCTCGGCACGGAGCGTCAGAGCCGCGACACGATAATCCCCTATCTGCGTGCCATCGCCGACAGCATCCCCGAGCGCTCGTGCCGCGTGTTTGAGGTTTCGCTCGCCGCCGACAGTGCCGCCTGGAAACGCTCTGTGGCGCCCGACAACGCCTCGTGGTCGCAGGTGTGGCAACCCGGCTCCGTCTCGTCGAGCACGCTCCGCAAACTCGCCGTTACGCGCACGCCGTTCTTCATCATCGCCGACTCCACCGGACGGCAAACCTACCGTGGCTCCTCAATCAGCGAAGCGCGCCAAATCCTGCGTCAACGCCTGAAGCTGTAGCCCGCCGACAAATCAACCGTATAGCAAATCTTCAAATACACACAGCGCAAATGTTAGTAAAAACCTACGGAGCTGCCGTTCAAGGCATTGATGCCATAGTGGTTACTATCGAAACTGTAGTAGAACGCGGTTTCTCGTTCTGCATGGTCGGACTTCCCGACACGGCAGTCAAAGAGAGCTATCAGCGAGTACTCGCTGCAATGCGACAAAGCGGCGTCGACTGGCCGCGCCGCGCAGTGACCATCAACCTCAGCCCCGCTGACGTCAAGAAAGAGGGCGCCGCCTACGACCTCCCCATCGCCATCAGCGAACTTGCCGCCGACGGCAAACTCCCTGCCGACCGACTGCAACGACTGATGATAATGGGCGAATTGTCGCTCGACGGAACGCTGCTGCCTATACGCGGCGTGCTGCCTATGGCCATCTGCGCACGCAAGCTCGGCTTCGAGGGGATAATCGTGCCGGAAAAGAACGCCACGGAGGCTGCCGTTGTCAACAACCTCAACGTCTACGGCGCGTCGAGCCTCGCCCAGGTTATAAGCTTTCTCAACGGCGATTCGCAGATCGAGCCCACGGTTGTCGACACCCGCGCAGAATTTGCCGCCGCATCGAGCCTTTTCGACTACGACTTCTCGGAGGTGAAAGGCCAGGAGAACGTCAAACGCGCCTTTGAAGTAGCCTGCGCCGGCGGCCATAATATTCTCCTCGTAGGTCCTCCCGGCTCGGGCAAGTCGATGATGGCAAAACGGTTACCGTCGATTTTGCCGCCGCTCACTCTTGCCGAAGCCTTGGAAACCACGAAGATCCACTCCGTTGCCGGACGCTTGAAAGGCGGCTCGCGACTGATGACCGCCCGACCGTTCCGCTCTCCGCACCACACCATATCGCCAGTGGCGCTCGTTGGTGGCGGTACGAACCCGATGCCGGGCGAAATCTCCCTGGCCCACAACGGCGTGCTGTTCCTCGACGAGTTCCCCGAGTTTTCGCGCACGGTTTTGGAAGTTATGCGCCAACCGCTCGAGGACCGCTCGATAAGCATCTCGCGCGCCCGCTACGCAATCGACTATCCCGCCGGATTCATGCTCGTTGCCAGCATGAATCCATGCCCGTGCGGCTACTACAACCACCCGACGCGCCAATGCACATGCCAGGGCGGCGCCGTTCAGAAATATCTCAGCCGCATCTCCGGACCGCTGCTCGACCGCATCGACCTGCAAGTTGAGATTCTCCCGGTTTCGTTCGACGAGATGGCCAATGCCCCCGCCGGCGAGAGTTCGGCAGCCATTCGCGAGCGCGTTGTCGCCGCCCGCCGCATTCAGGCCGAGCGTTTCGCCTCGGAGCCCGATGTGCACTGCAACGCCCAGATGTCGACGCGCCTGCTGAACACGTACGCTAAAGCGACGCCCGAGGCGATGAAAATCCTCCGCGACACGATGGTGCGCCTCGACATGAGCGCCCGCGCCTACGCCCGCATACTGAAAGTAGCACGCACGATTGCCGACCTCGACAATAGCGCCGACATACTCCCCCACCACATGCACGAAGCCGTTGGCTACCGCGCTCTCGACCGCTCGGGCTGGGGCGCAATGCCGACGTTCTAAGAGTCTGTCCCTAAACCGTCAGCACCGCGCTGCGGATGGCGACGCTTTCGGCTCGCCCGGCCACGCGGACTATCAGCCGATGACGCAGCGGCGACTCAACAGCCCTGAGCCAAATCGGACGTTCAATATCGGCGTTCTCAACGTCGATAGCCGCGAGCATTACCTCACCGCCCGGACCCGCCGCCCAAAGCTCCACGCTGCCGTTGAACTGCCGCGCGAGCATATCGACCGCCACGCCGGCGATTCGCGCTCCGTCGAGCAGCGAAATGGCAGCCTTCCACTCAAACTCCTCGCGATTCTGCGGGTCGCAGTCGTAGCGCACGCCGTCGCCGTCGAACGCCGCATAGCTGCCGTCGCCGCGCAAAGCCGTTATCATGCCATAGTCGCTGTCGAACTCTATCGCCGTAAGTCCGCCGCTGACAGCCGCAACGGTTTTCAGCCCCGAGCTTGTCAGACGCGAGATGCCGCTGCGCGTTGCGAGATATACCGCATCGGCTGCCACAACGGCTGCCGTAGCCCCGACATCGGTGTGCAACGCCACAGCCGAACACGTAGCGCGGGCGATATCCGTAGCGATGCCCAACACCGCTGCTTCCGTAACGCCGAAAGTGCGCGCCGTCGACGAATCCCATTGTCGGCTGCTCGTATCGGCTGCCGCGAATGCGAGAATCTCACCGCTGTCGGTATCCGTCACGGCTATCGGGTTGAACGGCTCGCCTACGGGCGCTGCCAAAACGACTCCCGGCATCGTCAGGCCGGCTTCAGGCACGCCCGCTGCGGTAAGCTGCTCAACGCGTTGCAGCTCGAGCTGCTGAAGTCCGGGAGCGGCATAGATTGCCGTCCGCATGCCTCGGTCGGCGGTCAATCTGATGGTGGCTTCAAACTGCTCCGCGCCGCAAACAACCGCGAGCGTCAGCGACGTTGCCGACGGGTCGGGATATGCCGCCATCGCTTCCATTTTAGGTGCGGAGGAGAGAGCGATGCCGACCGCCGCCGTGCGCGTGGCAATTACCTTGTCGCCCGCGCGAACTGTTACCGTTGCCGTAGCCTCGACAGTTTCCTCGTCGGGCTCCGCGACAATCAATTCGGCGGGATGAGGACCGCTCCAGCGTCGCGCCGTAACGCCGCTGTAGAGAACCGTGCTGCCCGAGCTGAAACGACGGCGAGCCGAAAAACCGTGAGGCTGACGGCAAAGATTCATGAACCGCTGCGCCTCCGAAGCTGCCGCCGGGACAGCTGCCGTGACCACATCATTTATGCGCCGGCAATCGCCCTCGGCATCGGCTATAGCCGGCACCGAGAGGACCACCGTCGACGCTTCAGCCGCGGGCGACAAACGCTTGACGATGCTCATCACTCCGGCGGGCGATGCAGCGAGCTCGGCCACGCGATTTGAACGCACGCGACCAAGCGGAGTTGCGCCCGCCGTAGCGCCGGGGAGCGCTATCCATATCTGCGGAGCGTTGGACTGCACACGGCTGATGCGCACATACGCCTCTGCTCCGAAATCAACCGGATGGAGCATCGGCGAAAGCTCGATCTCAACCATTTTCACGGCAGGAAATGCTGCCAGCGAGGGTACGTCGACCTCCGTGCGGAAAGCCCGTGCGGTCAGGCGCAATTCGCCAATAGTAAACCCTTTCTCGTCGGCGTCCTCGGTGAGCGACGCCTGATAATGGTCAACCATCTGCCAGCCCGAAGGGAGCGCGACAACCGATGCTTCGGAGAGAAACAGCGTGCGCCCATGGCTGTCGAGATAGCGATAACGCGCCAACAGCGGCTGAATGCTCACCTCGCCCGCCGACGCCTCGGCGACCAACGACGAGTAGGCCGTGCAGAGCGACTTGGAGTATCGCTCACTTTCCGACGCACTAAGCGGCGTCGACGCAGAGATTATGCCCGACGAATGAAACGACCCGACGGTTGCCGCAAGCTCGCCCGCCTCAACCGCGCGAAAACGCACCGCCGGATATTCCTGCGGCATGCTAACCAACTGTTCTACATCGTTCTCTCCTTCCGCGCCGGTGGCAGCGACCGGCAACCGCAGCGGCGGCATGAGCGTCAACCCGCTCCCCGGCCACGGAGCGAAAAGGTTGCGACACACCGTCGTCGAGCCCCCAAGCTTAATGCCCGCCGCCTCAATTGATATCTTCTTACTGTTCGTGCCAAATGCACCGTTCGTTGCCGTAGCAGCCTTATTGGCCGCCTCAATTTTGTAATTCTGTTGCATAAATCTTTTTTCCGGCAAATTTACGACCGCCCCCGCCCCACCCCCATGCGAAACGCCCCAAACCGCATCTTCATACGGAATCGTTAAATTGTTAAATTTTTGAGTTTTGTTTTGATAATTCCAATTTTTAATTACATTTGCAATCGAAATATTACCATGAAAATATCAGTTAAACATAGCAGTGTTTATAGGT
>CAYNSG010000014.1:0-2144 GCA_964399885.1 uncultured Bacteroides sp. | reverse complement strand
AAACGATGGGCTGAAGAAATTTCAACTTTGAATAGCTTTGCTGATGTAAATGTTGACTTCGTGATGGTTGTTGAGTCGCGTCGTTCTATAGATGTGCTCAATAGCTGTAGAAAAGAGGAGTTTAAGTTTCCGGTTTATGCTGATAGTAAAAGATTGTTCAGACAGAATAACTCATTTGTTGAGCGATGTAAAAAGAACGCTGCATTTTTAGTTGACTCCCAAGGAGAAATAGTTGTTTTTGGGAATCCTATCCGTGGCTCTAAGGTTCACGCCTTATTTATGGATGTCATTTCCGAATATTCTGATAACACCAAGCAAGTTGTATTATCAGGGAATAATGTCTTTGCTGAATCTGTGGATAGTGCGGTAGATAGTTGTCGTTTTGAATTGACCAACATCTCCGATTCTCTTCTTATAATTAAAGATGTTATTGCTTCTTGTGATTGTATATCAGCTTTTGTTACAGATGACACTATTGGCGCAAGAGAAAAGATGACAGTAAATGTTGTTTTTAATCGAACTATGACATCTACTGCAGGATGGAAACTATTAGAACTCTATATTCAAGACTTAGAACATCCAATTCCCTTGAAAATAAGGAATTACGAATAAACATCCATAATATTAACCTATAAAAAAGGAGGAAATGAAAAGATTTATCCTTTCGGGAGCAGTTCTGCTTGCGGCAACAGGTATTTACCTGAGCTCCCACAACGCGTCGCAGCGTGAGTTGACAAAACTCGAACGCGCCAACATCGAGGCATTAGCCGGCGATGACGAAGCGCCCTGGCCTGTAGCTTGTTTAGAACCAGCAGAAGAATGCTACCTCAACGGCTCCTACCGTGGTCCATATTTAACCATATGGTCTGACGGATCAAAAGGATTAGATTAATCCATCGTACATAGTGGGTGTCATAAATTATGAGTTTATTCACATTATATGACACTCACTTTACATATTAAAATAGAAGAATATATGTCTCGAAATTTAATTCACGCAGCACTGGTTTGTTCTCTTCTCTTTGGGTGCTCCGAATCGAAAACGTGGAATCAGGGTGATATTGCCGATATTAGAGATTCTATTATTGAATTCAACACCGGAGATGCGATGATTGGTTGGAGTCCTCGTATCGCGTTTTCCGATAGCATGATGTTTGTTCTAGATGAAACCTCAACAGACAAGGTTGTTAAAGTCTTTAGTTTACCTCAAGGTGAGTTTCTCTCTGAGTTTGGTAACTATGGCCCAGGACCTTACGAAATAGGCGGTCCTAACAGTCTGAATGTCTATGAGGATGACCTGGATGGACGGACAAAAGCCCTAATAGTCGATTTAACACAAAATTGCATCTTGGTATTTGATGTTGATAGTGTTATGCATGATGAAGAATATATTCCTCAGCGAATCCATGACTTGCACCATGGGGTAATCCCGGCACAATATGTAAGGATTAATAACACACAGGGGTTTGCATGTAAGATTCAACTTGGGTCAACAGGAGCAATATCCTCCAAATCGCTGGGAATGTTTAATTTGTCTACCGGAGAATTGACAGATTTCGCCCCAGAGCATTCAGTAGCTAATAACAACTCTGTTTTTTCCGTGTCTACAAAGTATGGTCTTGTTGCCGAGGCATCGACAAATGTCGATGAGATTAAAATTTACGATTTTAATGGGGATTTGTTGTATAACGTCAAAGGATCAGAATATACAAATGATGCTCAACGCCGTAGATCCTTTTTTTCGAATGTGACATTTGCTGATGACTTGATACTCGGTGTTTATTCCGGAGGAACTATTAAGAACGATTATCTTGGAGAGAAAATTGCAGTTCTTGATAAAGAAGGAAATTATATTACAACTCTTAATGTTGGTCGTAAAATCCGCGACTTGAAGTATCATGAGCCGACCGGACGGCTGTATATGTCATTCTATAACGATGATTGGCAATTCGGTTGGTTGGATTTGCATAGTGTGCTCTGAGTTGTAAAGAAACAAAATTCCCCCGAAAAAATCACGCATTTCCGCTCCTCCCCGATGCGAAACGCCCCAAACAACCTTGTCAAAATGACAAAATGATAGCTTTATGAGCTGATTTGTTCAGCGGATGCGGGGGACGGGGAGGAGGCGCGTCAAGGCGGCGCGC
>CAYNSG010000013.1:1851-22145 GCA_964399885.1 uncultured Bacteroides sp. | reverse complement strand
TGATGCATCATGAGAAATCCTGATGAATCATGTGAAATCGAGATGGGACGGGGCGAAATAAAAAAGCGCCGAGGCGGCGAGGCCTCGGCGCTTTTCGGATGGTTGGGTTCAGGGCGATTAGAGTACGCTCTTATATAGTGCTTTGATATCGTCGATGGTGACGTCGCGGGGGTTGCCGGGGGTGCAGACATCGTCGATGGCCTGCTGAGCGAGTGCGGGGATATCCTCCGCTTTGATGCCGAGCTCCGAGAGGCGCTGCGGGATGCCGACCTTAATGGCGAGATCTCTTACGGCGTCGACGGCGGCTTTCGAAGCCTCCTCTTTAGTCATGCCGGTGATGTCGACACCCATAGTCTCGGCGATGCGGGGATATTTGTCGAGCGCGGCGGGCATGTTGAACTCCATGATTGTCGGGAGCAGAAGGGCGTTGGCGACGCCGTGGGGCACGTCGAACAGCGAGCCCATCGGGTGAGCCATGCCGTGAACCAGACCGAGTCCTACGTTTGAGAAAGCCATGCCGGCGATATACTGCGCCACGGCCATGCCGTTGCGGGCTTCGGCGTTTTTCGGTTCCTCGACGGCTACGGGCAGGTGGCGGCTGATCATGCGGATAGCCTCGATTTCAAACATATCGCTCATCTCCCAGGCGCCCTTGGTGATGAAGCCTTCGATGGCGTGGGTCAGAGCGTCCATGCCGGTGGCGGCGGTGAGTCCCTTCGGCAGCGAATACATCAGCTCGGCGTCGATAATGGCTACGGCGGGGATGTCGTTCGGGTCGACGCATACCATCTTTTTCTGCTTCTCCTCGTCGATAATCACGTAGTTGATGGTGGTTTCGGCGGCAGTGCCGGCGGTTGTGGGCAGTGCAATCATCGGCACGCTTTTATGGCGCGTCGGTGCGCAGCCTTCGAGCGAAACGATGTCGGCAAACTCCGGGTTGTTGACAACTATGCCGATGCCTTTGGCGGTGTCCATCGCCGAGCCGCCGCCGATGGCGATGAGGAAGTCGGCACCGGCTTTCTTGAACGCCTCGATGCCGTCCTTGACGTTGGTCACGGTCGGATTGGGCTTCACGTCGCTGAAAATCTCATAGCTGATGCCGGCCTCGTCGAGAACGTCGGTCACCATCTTGGCTACGCCAAACTGAATCAGGCCTTTGTCGGTTACTACCAGCGCCTTTTTCTTTCCAAGGCGCTCAACAACTTCCGGCAGCTGTTTTCGTGCGCCGGGTCCAAAGTAGGAAACTTCGTTAAGAATAAATCGTTGTACCATTTAGATTATTGTTTTTTCATGGTTGTTTCATTGTTGTGGCAAATTTACGAAAAATCACTTTTAAATGTGTAACTTTGCAAGAAATTTCAAAGAAGAATGCAACGCTTTTTACTCTCGATTTTTGCGCTGGCAATAATTTCTTTCGGCATTAAGGCACAGACCAATGCCGAAGCCCCGATACGCTGGCAGATAACGGTGAAGATGCTTTCGGCAACCGAGGGCACCGCCACGTTCAAAGCTCGGCTTCAACTCGGCTGGCATCTTTACGGCCTGCAGATGCCTAAGAATGGCCCGAAGGCAACGGTGATTAATACCGACGAGTCGACCGGCATTAAGTGGCTGACGCCCCTCACGCCCGACCGCGCGCCACTGACCGTCCACGACACTATGTTTGGCGTCGACCTCCAATGGTGGGACTCCGACATCGCGCTGCGCCGCCGTTTCAAGGTTACGGATAAAGCTGCGGCCCGCGTAGCCGGGAAGATAACATATATGGGCTGCAACGACCAGACCTGTCTGCCCCCGGCAACCCAGGAGTTCAACAAAAAAGTTCCGGTTAAATGAAAAGACTGTTGACTATATTCGCGGCGTTGGCTGTGACCGGCGCGCTGGCGATTCAGGCGCAGATTGTCAATCCGATAGTCTGGAATATAACCTCATCGCTCACCTCGGCCACCGAGGGCGAGATTCTGTTTGCCGCAACCATTGAGGACGGATGGCATCTCTACGGAACCAACCTTCCCGAGGGAGGCCCGCGTGCAACCACCGTCAACTACTCGCGCCTCGAAGGCGTAGAGCTCGAAGGCGACCTCGAGCCGTCGATTCAGCCTACCGAGAAAGTCGACATGGTTTTCCACCTGAAGCTGAATTGGTGGGAGAAGGACGTCACTCTCCGTCAGCGGTTCCGCCTGACCGGAAAGAGCGGCTATCTCATCGAGGGTAACGTAACATTCCAGGGTTGCAACGACGGCAGCTGCATTCCGCCGGCAAAAGAGCCGTTTGAGTTCTCATCGCCCGGCTATGCCGAAGCTGCAGCCGCCGACACCACTGTCGCAGTCGCTGCCGGCGCAGAGCAGACGAGCTCGGCAGTCAAAGCTTCAGCCGATGAATCGCAATGGTGGACACCGGCCGATTTCTCTCAGTTTGCCGACGCCTCGAATCAGCAGATTGGCGAATCGTCGCTATGGTACATATTTCTCTGGGGATTCATCGGCGGATTGGTAGCGCTGCTGACGCCTTGCGTATGGCCCATGATTCCGCTGACGGTAAGCTTTTTCTTGAAGAAAAACAACTCGCACGCGAAATCTATAGGCGATGCGCTGATGTATGGCGGCGGCATTATCGTAATCTACCTCGTGCTCGGACTCGCCATCACCCTCATCTTCGGTGCCAGCAAGCTCAACGACCTCGCTACAAACGCCGTGTTCAACTTGGCGTTCTTCCTGCTGCTGCTCGTGTTTGCCATCTCGTTCTTCGGTGCGTTCGACATCAAGCTGCCCTCGCGCTGGAGCAACGGTGTTGACAGCAAAGCCGAGCGCACCACAGGCATCATCAGCATATTCTTCATGGCGTTCACCCTGGCGCTCGTCTCGTTCTCCTGCACCGGTCCGATTATCGGCACTCTGCTCGTCGAGGCAGCCTCGATGGGCAACATCACCGGTCCGGCGGTAGGCATGGGAGCGTTTGCACTCGCCTTGGCCATTCCGTTCACGCTGTTTGCAATCTTCCCGTCGTGGCTCAAAGAGATGCCTCGCTCGGGCGGATGGCTCAACTCCGTTAAGGTTGTGCTCGGCTTCCTGGAGCTCGCGTTGTCGCTGAAATTCCTCTCGGTTGCCGACTTGGCTTACGGCTGGGGCATCCTCGACCGCGAGGTGTTCGTGTCGCTCTGGGTTGTCATCTTCATTCTTCTCGGACTCTACCTACTCGGAAAAATACGCTTCTCCCACGATTCGCCGATTGAGCACGTCTCGATTTTGCGATTCTTCATGGCTCTCATCTCGATGAGTTTCGCCGTATATCTCATCCCCGGCCTCTGGGGCGCTCCGTTGAAGAGCGTCAGCGCTTTCGTTCCGCCGCTCTACACTCAGGACTTCAACCTCTATGCCGGCGGCGATTTCCGCGAATTTGACGACTACGACGAAGGTATGCGCTATGCCGCCGAAACCGGACGCCCCGTAATAATCGACTTCTCGGGCTACGGCTGCGTGAACTGCCGCAAGATGGAAGGTGCCGTGTTCGACACCGAAGTCATCTCCGGCATTATCCGCGAGAACTTCGTTATGATAAAACTGATGGTCGACGACAAGCAGAGCCTCGACCGGCCGATGACCGTTGAAGAGAATGGCCGCAAGGTGAAGCTCGAAACCGTCGGCGACAAATGGAGCTATCTGCAGCGCAGCAAATTTGCCGCCAACAGCCAGCCCTACTACGTGATGATCGATAATTCCGGCAAACCTCTCGCCGCACCCTACTATTACGACGAAAACGTTGAGAAGTTTGGCGAATGGCTTGAGAAAGGAGTGGAGAACTATGTCGCACACAACTGACGAAAAAGCCCGCGCGATAGCCAAGGTTATCGACACGCTCGACATCCTGCGCGTTCAGTGCCCCTGGGACCGCAAGCAGACCAACGAGTCGTTGCGCCCCAACACGATTGAGGAGGCGTTTGAACTCTGCCAGGCACTCGCCGACGGCGACACCGCCGACATCAAGAAAGAGCTTGGCGACGTGCTGCTTCATATTCTTTTCTATGCCAAAATCGGCGAGGAGAAGGGCGAGTTTGATGCCGCCGACGTTGCCGAGGCGCTCAACTCGAAGCTCATCTTCCGCCACCCCCACGTGTTTGGCGATGCGAGCGCTGAGAATGCCGACGCAGTGGCGCAAAATTGGGAGCAGATTAAACTCCGCGAGAAGGGCGGTAACCGCAGCGTGCTTGCCGGCGTGCCGCGTGCGCTTCCGGCACTCATCAAGGCGTTTCGCGTTCAGGAGAAGGCTGCCAACGTTGGCTTCGACTGGGAGAATGCCGACGGCGCCTGGGAGAAGTTTGCTGAGGAGTCGGGCGAATTCCGCAACGAAGTCGGCAAGATGGACAAGAACCGCATGGAGGCCGAGATGGGCGACCTGCTGTTCAGCCTCGTCAACGTTGCGCGCCTCTACGGCATAAATCCCGAGAATGCCCTCGAACGAACTAACCGAAAGTTTATCAGCCGCTTCAACCACATCGAGGCACGCGCCGGCGAGATGGGGCGCAAACTTTCCGAGATGACCCTCGAAGAGATGGACGCCCTCTGGAATGAAGCCAAAAAGGAGCATAATGAATAAGATACTTTTAATTGCTATAATACTGCTCGGCAGCCTGTCGGCTTGCGCATCGACTAAGGTCGTGCGCTGCAAATCGACGTCGACCGGCGAGCTTACCCTCATGGCCGATAGCATAATGTTCCGCAGCGATGTCACCCGCCTCTACGGCAAGCTAAAGGGAATGCCCCACACATCGGGACGCATCGACTCGATGACGCTCTCAACCCCCGACGGCCGCACGGTAGTTTCGTCGGATATCGACGGCGTCGACATGAAGCGCTGGTTTCAGTGGGAGGACGACGGATTGATTCCCGTCGAGATTGATTTCCCGCCGATGAAACGTCCGGGTCAGGCTACAATCGTCGTGACCGGTTCGCGCGGCGGTTCGGAGTGGAAAATCACCATAGGGAAGTGAAGGTCTGCATAACGGAGAAACCGAGCGTAGCCCGCGATATCGCCAATATCCTCGGCGCATCGAATTGTCGCGACGGCTTTTATGAGGGGCAGGATGTCTGCGTGACGTGGACATTCGGCCATCTCTGCATGCTCAAAGAGCCCGCCGACTACACCAACGAATGGAAGCCCTGGGCGTTGTCGCGACTGCCGATGATTCCGCCGCGATTCGGCATAAAACTCATAAACCAGGCGAGCATCAAGAAACAGTTTGATGTCATAAAGACGCTTATCTCGAAGGCCGACGAGGTTATAAACTGCGGCGATGCCGGGCAGGAGGGCGAGCTGATTCAGCGTTGGGTGATGCAGCTGGCCGAGACGCGCTGCCCCGTGCGCCGGCTATGGATATCGTCGCTGACCGACGATGCTATCCGCGAAGGGTTTCGCAACCTGCGCCCGCAGGACGATTTCAACAACCTCTACCATGCCGGGCTCTCGCGTGCCGTGGGCGACTGGCTGCTCGGGCTCAACGCCACGCGACTCTACACGCTGAAATATTCCCAGCCCGGCAGCGTGCTCTCGATAGGTCGCGTGCAGACCCCTACGCTCGCGCTAATCGTCAACCGTCAACGCGAAATCGACAACTTCAAGCCCGAGGATTTCTGGGAGCTGAAGACTGTCTATCGCGGCGCGACGTTCAACGCCACCGCCGGGCGATTTGCTACCGAGGCCGACGCGGCTGCGATTGTCGAGGCAATCCGCAATCTGCCGCTGACGATAACCGACGTGAAAGAGAAAGAGGGGAAGGAGTCGCCGCCACGCCTGTTCGACCTGACTTCGCTGCAGGTTGAAACCAACAAACGCTGGGGCTGGACTGCCGACAAAACCCTGAAGCTGATTCAGTCGCTCTACGAGAAGAAGGTGACAACCTATCCGCGCGTCGACACGACCTATCTCAGCGAAGACCTTTACCCGAAGATTCCCGACATTTTGCGACGCATGACCCCCTACGCGCCGCTGACCGAGAAGATACTCGCCGGAAAAATCGTAAAGAGCAAGAAGATTTTCGACAACGCCAAGGTGACCGACCACCACGCAATAATCCCTACGGGCGAATCGCCTAAATCGCTCGTCGGCGACGAACGCAACCTCTATCATATGATAGCACAGCGATTTATCGCCGCGTTCTATCCCGACTGCCGATTTGCAACTACGACCGTCATGGCCGACGTAGCCGGCAACGGCTTCAAAGCTACCGGCAAGGTTATAACCTTCGCCGGATGGCGCGAAGTTTTCGGCAACAATCAGGACCAGAAGAGCGACTCGGACGAGGATAAGGTTCTGCCGCAGTTTACCGTCGGCGAGAGTGGACCCCACGAGCCGTCGATTGTCAAGAAAACAACCCAGCCGCCAAAAGCTTACACCGAGGGCACGCTGTTGCGCGCCATGGAGGCGGCAGGAAAAACCGTCGACGACGAGACACTACGCGAGGCTATGAAAGAGAACGGCATCGGTCGCCCCTCGACGCGCGCGGCTATCATCGAGACGCTCTTCAAACGCCAATATCTGCGCCGCGAACGTAAAAACATTCTCCCGACTCCCGCCGGCATTGAGCTTATCGACACAATCAACGAGAAGCTGCTGAAAAGCGCCGAACTGACCGGAATATGGGAGAACAAGCTGCGCCGAATTGAGCATGGCGACTATTCGGCAACCGAATTTATCGCCGAGTTGAAGCAGATGATCAGCGAGATTGTCACGAGCGTGATGACCGACAACAGCAACCGAAAGATTGTTGTTGAGCAGCCCGCGCCCGCGTCAAAATCGTCGGGCAAGAAAGCTGCGGCTGCTTCGGGCGATGCGCCCAAGGCAAAGCGACGGCCGCCGATTAAAAGTCTTGAGCAGATTGTCTGCCCGGTGTGCGGCGCCGGTCATATAATCAAAGGACACACGGCCTACGGCTGCTCGCGATTCCGCGAGGGGTGCACATTGCGTCTGGGCTTCGATGCCTACCCGGCGACGCTGACTCCCGCCAAACTCGCCGCCGCGCTAAAAAAGAAGAAATAGTATGGCACGATTGAATCCACGCGAACTGTTCCCGGTAGTTGATGAGCAGGGAAATGTTGTTGGCTCGGCGCTCCGCGGCGAGTGTCACGGCGGCTCACGCCTGCTCCACCCCGTAGTGCATCTCCATGTTGTCGACTCTGCCGGGCGAGTGTTGCTCCAGAAGCGGTCGATGCTAAAGGATATTCAGCCCGGACGTTGGGACACGGCCGTTGGAGGCCACGTTGATTATGGCGAAACTATCGGCGAAGCGCTCATCCGCGAGGCCGGCGAGGAGATTGGCATTGCTGCCGATTCGGGCTGTTTCATGCTGAAACGCTACGTGTTTGAGTCGGACCGCGAGCGCGAACTCGTCACGACGTTTATTCTCCGCGTCGAGGGCAACGAGGCTTTCTCAGCCCCTGCCGACGAAATCGACGAACTGCGGTTCTGGCTCGTAGAGGAGATTACCGCGCAGTTAGGGCAGGGCGTGTTTACGCCCAACTTCGAGCGCGAATTCCGCGAGATTCTTCTTCCATATCTTTCCGGCGGCGATGAGTGACGAGATGAACCTTACGCTGCAACTCGTGGCGGTGGCGTTTGTCATCGTTGTCTGCATTGTCTATGTGGTGCGCCGCATTGTAGGGCGTCGCCGCCGTCCGACCGATGCCGAGTGTACCGACTGCCCGTTGGCCGAGAATTGCGGCAAGAAATCGACCTGCCGCCGCAAACCCGGTGGAGGTTGCGGATGCGGTTGTTCCTGAATGTTTTTTTGAAATTGTTTAGCGATTCATTCGCTTGAGGAGGTTGTAGGAAGGCACTACGCCCAACTCGCCGGCTTTGCGCAAGTCGGCCGAACCGGCTTCGCGGTTGCCGAGGTGAAAGTAGACGTAGCCTCGGTTGTAGTAGGCTTCGCCGAACGAGGGATTCAGCTCGATAGCGCGGTTGAGAGCGTTGAGGGCCGAGGTGTAGTCTTGGCGGTCGATAAGCATTACTCCTTTATTATAATATGCGATGGGCATCTCGGGCGAGAGTTTTATCACATTGTCGATGTCGGCCATGGCTTCAGCCTGAGCTATGCGCATCTGTTCGCGCTGTAGCTTCGGGTCGGCGGGTTTCTCCGAGCCGTCGTCGGTCGCGGCGGGTACGAGAGCTAACTGCTCGCGGGCTGCGGAGCGCATGAAGTAGGCCATGGTGAAGTCGGGGGCGAGCTCGATGGCGCGGGTGAAGTCGGTGATTGCCGAGGGGTAGTTGCGGAGCGTCATGAAGTCCATGGCGCGGCCGAAATAGTCGACGGCGCGAGGCGTGTGGGTCGATAGATAGGAGTTATAGTACTCGATCGACTCGAAATGGTGTTTGATGGCGTCGGGGTCGGAGAGCGTCGGGGAGTTGTTGGTAACCTGCAGCACGAACCGGAGCACGCGACTGCGGTTGATTTCATCGATTTCGCGGATATATTCCGGATTGGGTCGGAGCTCGGTCGGGGAGTTGTAGTAGGAGACGGTGAAGACCGGCTCGACGCTGATGTTAATGTTGCGGTCCTGAACGCGTCCGCGGATGCTCTTGTTGTTATATTCCTGCTCGATTGAGGCGTTGTCGGCGATTGTCAGGAGCGATGTGAAGCGGGCGGCAACAATCTCCTGAGGCTCCTCGCCGTCGCGCAGAATGTCGTCGTCAAACGGATTTTTCTCCTCGGTTAGTCGCTTGCGCTTGTTGCTGTTATTGTTTTCGGTGGGGGGCGTCGACGGCGCATCGTTGGCGGCTACGTCGGCAACTTCGGTTGTTTTGCTCACGCTCTGTTTAGCAAGTGCCATCGAGCGGTCGAAGTCGGCTTTTGCGGTGTTGTCGCCCATGTCGCGCTTAATTTCCGAGCGCAGAAAATAGCCGGCGGCGAGTTGGGGATAAGCGTCGATAACCTGCTGAATGTCGTCGAGAGCGCCGCGGAAGTCGCGTTTCTCTTTGCGGATTATGGCGCGGTTGTAGAGTGCGCGGTAGTCAACGCCTCGAAGCTGGATCACGCGGTCGAGGTCGAGGAGAGCCTTGTCGAAATCCCGGACTTCGGCGAGAAGCAGCGCGCGGTTGTAGTAGGCTACGTGGTTTTGCGGGTCGAGCTGAATGGCGTAGTCATAGTCGCTCATCGCGCCGTAGTAGTCGTCGAGATTGTGGCGCAGAAAGGCGCGGTTGATGAAGAATCCGGCATATTTAGGCTGCAACTTGATAGCCTCGTTCATATCCTCGAGTGCCTGGGCGAAGTCGCGATGGCTGTTGATGGCGACGTCGGCGCGGATAAGATAGGCGTTGACAGCGTTTTTGTTGAGTTTCAGCGCGTGGTCAACATCGTCGAGGGCGCCTACGGTGTCGCCGTTCTCCAATCGCAGTCGGGCACGGCCGATATAGCCGTTGTCGAAATTCTTGTGGAGGCGCAGGAGCGTCTCGAAAGTTTCACCGGCAGCGTCGTAGTCCTCCATATCCTCGAGCGCAAGAGCCTTGTTGAAGAGTATTCCGCGGTTTTCGGGGAGTGTCTTTAGCACATGGTCGTAGTCGGCTACGGCTTTCTCGTAGTTGCCGAGGTTTTGCTGGGCCACAGCGCGCAGCTCGTAAGCGTCGGTGATGAAAGGGTTGTGTTCGATGGCGGTGGTGGCATCTTCGATAGCCCCTTGATAATCATCGAGGTTGAGCTTGGCCAACGCGCGGTAGAAGTAAGGGTGGGCGAGATAAGGTTTCGCCCCGATAACCTGGTTGAAATATTGGATGGAGAGCATGTAGTCCTCGAAATATAGCGCGTTGCGCCCAACTTGCATCACCTGGTCGGTGTTGATTTGGGCGTTAGCTGCCACGGCTGCGTATGCAGCAACGAGGAATATTATGATTTGACGCATTGTAGCGGAAACTGTCTGATGCATGCGGCAAAGTTAGCAAAAATAATGTTTAGTTTCGGCAATAAATCAAGTTTATTGCCGAAACTAAACAAATGAGACAACATGATGCATCAGCAGTGGGGGGATAGAAATCAGAGCTCGAAGCCGGCGAGGCGAACGGCGTTGGCTACGGCTTCGGGGGCGACGTTGCCTTCTACGGTTGCTTTGCCGGTTGCGAGGTCGACGGTTACTTTTTCTGCGCCGTCGAGTGCGGCAAGTGCTTTTTCAACGGTTGCGCGGCAGTGCTGGCACGACATGCCTTTGATTTGATATTCACGAGTTTCCATATTGGTTTGAATTGAGTGGTTGTGGTTAGAGTGACGGTTGGTGAGGGTTGTGTAGAGCAGGAGAGCGGCGAGGAGAATGCTGCAGGCTGCGGGGAACCAGCCGGCGGTATAGTGGCAGGCGTCGCCTCCTACGGTGCTAACTCCGCCGGGAAGAATGAACCATGAGGCAGGGAGTAGCAGGTCGATGAGCAGTCCGAAGCCGATGGCGGTGACGACAACCGAGCCGACGTAGATAGCCGTGGCGCGGACGCCCTGGGTGCGCGAGAGAATCATGACCGAGGCGAAGTTGGCGGCGGGTCCGGCCATGAGCAGCACGAATGCGATGCCGGGGCTGAGCCCTTTGAGCATCAGCGACATGGCGATGGGAATTGAGCCGGTGGCGCAGACATACATCGGCACGGCGACGGCGACAACCGCAAGCATGGCCAGCAGCGGATACTGGCTGAGGCTGACGAAGAGCGTGTCGGGCACGAAAACGGTGATGAGCGCGGCGACGAGCAATCCGATGACGAGCCATTTGCCGACGGAGGCTACCATGTCGACCATTCCGTAGCGCACGGCGGCGAGAATTCGATGGAAGATTGAGCCTTGGGTGGGTTCGTCGTGGTCGAAAGCGTTGTCGGCGCCAATCTCGTCGACGGGTATCTCGCGCTCACCCCAGCGGTCAACGGCGAGTCCGCCACCGACAGCTCCTGCAAGGGCGGCAATCGGTCGGATAATGGCGAATGGGAGACCGAGGAGCGAATAGGTGGCGGCTATGGAGTCGACGCCGGTTTGGGGCGTTGCAATCAGAAACGATGTCGAGGCGGCTCGCGAAGCCCCGCGGCGACGGAGCGACACGGCTGTGGGCAGAACGCCGCACGAACACAGTGGCAGCGGTATGCCGAGCATTGCCGCTTTGACTACCGGGCGCCAGCCACGTCCCGAAAGGTGGCGGCTCATAGTCTGTGGGCGCACAAACTCGTGGAGGAGTCCCGCAAAAAGGAATCCCAAGAGAATGTAGGGCGACATTTCGCAGATAATCGTCCATAGCGAATTTATGAAGTGAGTCAGATTCATTGCTGTGTTTTTTAGATTTTTTCCCGGTGCAAAATTACAACCGCAATGTCGTCCGGGCGTTACATCATTCCGGTAATCTGTTGCAAAATCCCGCCGGGTGGCGTAACTTTGTGGTTGAAAACAACGAAAAACGCATGAAGATAGGAATAATCGTTGCGATGGAGAAAGAGCTGAAGCTCCTTCTGCCGCTCATGGAAGATAGACAAGAGGTTGTTGCCGACGGGGTTACGTTGCACGAAGGACGCATAGGCAGCAACGAGGTTGTTGCGATGCAATGCGGCATCGGCAAGGTCAATGCCGCCCTCGGAACGGCCGCATTGATAGCAGCCTGCGACCCCGAACTGATTATAAACACAGGCGTTGCCGGCGGAACCGGCGCCGCAGGAGTGCTCGAAGTCATTGCCGGCGACCGCGTGGCCTACCACGACTTTTGGTGCCCCGGAGCCGAGCCCGGCCAGGTGCCCGACTGCCCGCAGTTCTTTGAGGGCGACAAAGAGATTCTCGCAATGACGGCTCTCGACCGCGAGGGCGTTCACCGCGGGCTGATTTGCTCGGGCGACCGCTTCATCGACAGCGCCGCCGAGGTCGACCGCATACGCAGTCTTTTCCCCGACGCGATGGCCTGCGACATGGAGAGCGCCGCAATAGCCCAGACTTGCTACAAAGCCGGGCGCCGATTCTTTGCGCTGCGTGTGTTGAGCGACACCCCCGGACGCCACGAGGACAACTTCTCGCAGTACACCGACTTCTGGGAGCAAGCTCCGCAACATACATTCGCCATTCTCGCCGACATTTTGAAATCACTCTGACGCCGTTGAAAAAATATCCGTTGAAAAAATATCCGTGGAAAAAATAGCAAGCTTCACCGTGGATCATCTGCGCCTGCTGCGCGGAATCTACACCTCGCGCCGCGACGTCACTCCTTCGGGCGACGTGATCACTACGTTCGACATCCGCATGACCGAACCCAACCGTCAGGAGGCAATTTCCGGACGTGCGCTACACGCCATCGAGCATCTTGCCGCAACATTCCTGCGTAACCATTCGCTGTGGCGCGACCGCATTGTCTATTGGGGGCCAATGGGTTGCTGCACGGGCAACTATCTCATCGTAGCCGGCGCTTACACACCCGCCGACATATTGCCGCTGATGCGCGAAACGTTCGCTTTCATCGCCGACTTCGAGGGCGAGATTCCCGGCGCAACGCCTCGCGACTGTGGCAACTACTCGTTTATGGATCTCGACGAGGCTCGCCGTCAGGCCCGCCGCTATCTCGACGAGGTCCTTACCAACCCCAAGGCCGAAAATCTCAACTATCCGGAGTGAAAGATATTCACGCAGTTCGTGGCGGCAGCTTCCTCGCACGTGCCATAGCCGAGGGCGAGCATGAACGCCAGGACTTCAAATATGCCATCAGCGACGCGCGGAAAATTGCGCGTACTCTCTCGGCGTTTGCCAACAACGCCGGGGGGCGGTTGCTTGTGGGCGTTCGCGACAATGGCTCGATAGCCGGCGTAAGGTCGGAGGAGGATATCTACGTAATCGAGCAGGCCGCGCAGCTCTACTGCGTGCCCGAGCAAGAACTGAAAATCGATGCACTCAAGGCTCCCGGCGGAGCTATTGTTATCCGCGCAGAAATTCAGCCGTCGGCGGTGCGACCGGTAAGGGTTCGTGAGCAGGACGGGCGGTTGCGCGCCTACTTCCGCGTGGCCGACGAGAATATCGCCGCCCATCCGTTGATGGTCAGAGCATGGCTCGCGGCGGCACGCACCGATTCAGCCCCGGCAGTTCTGGGGGCGACAGAGACCACTTTGCTGCAGACACTTCGCGATGCGGGCGGCACGGCTCCGCTCGACTCATTCATAGCCTCGCTGCCGATTTCGCACGCGTTGGCCGAGCGCACAATCGTTGCACTCGCCAACCTGCAGTTGCTGACGTTCCGTCACACCCCCGCCGGATTCCTGCTATCTATCTGAATCTTAGGCCCCGACTCAAAAAATGGCAGCGGCTGGGGCGGCTTTGAGCGAGGAATTTTCGCAAGTCGAAGAGGGAGCTTAGCATGCAATGCAAAAGGGAGTTAATCGAAAAAGTTACCATACGCCTCGCAGCCTTGGGCTCTTTTTGTCCTTTGGCTCAGTCACATAGCTCACTATGCTCCTTCGCCTACAGGCCAAAAATAGCTCCAAGGCTGCGACCCCAGCCACTGCCATTTTTTTTGAGTCGGGGTCTTAGCGACGCTGACGGTCGAGGCGATAGGTGTAGAGCCCGTAGATAGTCACGACGATGAAGCATATCAGCGGCAGGACGAAGCTGACGTTGACGGCGGGCATCGAGGCGATTGTTCCGCGGTCGATAATCGAGCCTTGAAGCGGAGGCATCAAAGCGCCGCCGACGATGGCCATGACGAGGAAAGCTGCGCCCAGCGAAGTGTCGTCGGAGTCAACGCGTTCGAGCGCAACACCATAAATGCTCGGGAACATAATCGACATGAAAGCGCTGATAGCTACGAGGCAGCAGAGCCCGCCGAAGCCCACGATGAAGATTGCACCTAGGGTGCAGATGGCTGCCAATGTGCCGAATATTGCGAGCAGACGCGGCGCGCCGGTGTATTTCATCAAGAATGTGCCTACGAATCTGAACGTCAGGAACATCGCCATGGCGAGAATGTTGTAGCTCTGCGCCGTGGCCTTGTTGATTCCGAAATTGTCGGCATACTGGATGATGAACGTCCAGACCATAATCTGAGCGGCAACGTAGAACATCTGGGCGAGGACGCCGAATCGATATTCCCGGTTGTGCCAGAGGTTGTGCATGGTTTGCTTGAACGTCACGCGGCTGCGGTCGCTGCCGGTCTGAGGCATGCGGGTCAGCGCAATGATAATGAACATCACGACGACAACCAGTCCGATAGCCACGTAGGGGTCGCGGATTACAGCCAGGTCGTGCAGGCGAATGTCGGCTTTTTCAGCAGCGTCGAGCGCCGGGAAGATTATCTGACCGGCGGCATCGCGCTTGTCGGAAATCAGGTTGGGGAGCACTATGAGCGAAGCCACGGCCATGCCCGAGAGCGAACCCATAGGGTTGAAAGCCTGGGCGAGGTTAAGGCGACGCGTGGCGGTTTCCTTGCTGCCGAGCGAGAGGATGAAGGGGTTGGCTGTGGTTTCGAGGAATGCGAGTCCGAACGTCAGGATGTAGAGCGAAAGGCAGAAGAAACTGAACTGCTGATAGGATGCCGCGGGTATGAAAAGAAACGCGCCGACGGCATAGAGCGCCAAGCCGAGCAGAATTCCGCTTTTGTAGCTGAAACGACGGATGAATAGCGCCGCGGGGACAGCCATCGTGGCATATCCGCCATAGAATGCAAACTGAACCATCGACGCTTTCGTGGCTGAGAGCTCCATGACGGTTTGAAACGCCGCAACCATCGGGTTGGTGATATCGTTGGCGAATCCCCAGAGCGCGAACAGGGCAGTTATAAGAATGAATGGCAGGAGGTAGCGGCGGCTTACTATGGGCTGTTTTCCCGCCTTAGAGTTTTCCATGATATGTCTGTATTATTCTTCAATTATGCGGCCAACTTCGGCGGGCGAGTCGATTTCGCCGGCAGCGACGGCCTGCAAGAGGATATTTCCGATAGCTGTGGCCTCGGCCGGTCCGGCGATAACTTCCAGTCCGGTAGCTTCGGATGTGAGCTCGTTGAGGAGGCTGTTGTTTGAGCCTCCGCCGATGATGTGCAGCCTGCGGAGAGGCTGAGGGAGCATTGCGTTAAGGCTCTCGATGGCCTTGCGATAGGTTTCGGCAAGCGAGCGACAGATGCAGCGCATGAATTCGCCGCGGGTTGTCGGCACCGTCAGGCCGTGGCGGGCGCAGTAGTCACGGATTGTTCCCTCCATGTCGTCGGGTTTCTGGAAGCAGGGGTCGTCGACGTCGATGATGGCGGTGTCGGCGGCAGCGCGGGCCTCGCGTGTCAGCGTGGTGTAGTCGATTGTGTCGCCGGCTTTTCTCCATTGCTCAACGAGCCGCTGAAGAATCCAGAGTCCGGTGATGTTGCGGAGGAATTGGATGCCTCCTACGCTGCCCTCGTTTGAGAAGTCGGCGAGACGAGCCTCCTCAGTCAGAATCGGCTGCGGGATGGCGACGCCGAGCAGCGACCATGTGCCGGAGCTAAGGAAAGCCGTCAGGTTGTCGGCATAATTATCGCCGGCAGCATAGACGGCGCTGGCGGTGTCGTGCGAGCCGACGGCAACTACTTTCACGTCGGCAGGCAGCCCGGTCTCTTCGGCAACTTGTGGCAGGAGCGTTCCGAGCACGATGCCGGGCATAACGATTTCGCCGAATATGTGGCGGGGAAGTCCGAGCGAGTCGATGAGCGGATAGTTCCAGTTGCGCGTCGAGGCGTCGAGGAGTTCGGAGGTCGATGCGATGGTGTATTCCGACGCTGTTGAGCCGCAGAGATAATGGGCAAACAGGTCGGGCATGAAGAGGAGATGGCTGGCGATGTCGAGCTTGGGGTCGTCGGCGCGGCGCATGGCCATGAGTCGGTACATCGTGTTTATCGGCAGAACCTGCAGCCCGGCAGTGGCGTAGTGCTTCGAGGGCGAAGCGGTGGCGAAAAATTCATCGGGGAGCGTGGCTGTATGGCTGTCGCGGTAGCAGACCGGATTGCCGGCGAGCATCCCGGTGCGGTCTACAAGCCCGAAGTCGACGCCCCAGGTGTCGATGCCGATCGACTCGACGCTGAGCCCGGCAGCGGCGGCTTTGCGCAGCCCCTCTTTCATTTGGACGAAAAGTGCGGGGAAATCCCAATGGAGATAGTCGCCAATGCGGATGGGTCCGTTGGGGAAACGATGAATCTCGCGGAGGTTGAGCGTCGTGCCGTCGGCGGTTTTATGCAAACTGCCGGCGATGACGCGCCCGCTGCCTCCGCCGAAATCAACAGCGATGTAGGTGCGGCTCATGTTCATGCTCACTTCGTGACTTTTCCGAGGATATACTTGTCGAGGTCGGCAATCTCGCCGGCGGTCAGCGGGTCGACGTTGTCGCCGTTGATTACGGCTATGCGGCAAGCCATTTCGAAGAACATTGCGCGCTCAAACGCCTGCTTGAAGTCGGCTCCGCAAACAACCTGGCCGTGTTTGAGCAGCATGATGGAATCGTGCTCTTTCATCGCTTCAATCACGTGGGCTGCAAGCTCGGGCGAGCCGGGGCGGAAATAGGGGACCATCGGAATCTCGCGGCCGACATGGATGGGACATTCGGCAGTGAAGTTGAAATCGGTCGGGCGATTTTTGCGGCAGGCAATCACGGTTGCGTAAGGCGACTGGAAATGGAGCACGCAGCCTACTTCGGGACGCTCGCGCATGACGCCCATGTGGAACACGCTTTCCATCGAGGGCTTCACGCCGTTGAGCACTTCGCCTGTGGCGAGTCGGCAAACCGACACGCGGTCGGGCGTAAGATCGGGCACCCATGAGCCGGTGCCGGAGATGAGAACTTCCTCTCCGTGGCGAATCGAGAGGTTACCGCTTGAGCAAATTGTCAGGCCGGCATCGCCAACGCGGTGGGCGTAGCTGACAAACTGATCGATATCTTGTTGAGTGATATTCATTTTGAAAAGAATAAAACAGAATGGGGAGTCGAAATCCCCATTCTGTTGATTTGTTGTTACGCTTATTTATATATAGGGCCGTAGTTTTTGCAAGCGCGGAAGTCGGCACCCTCTTTGTCCATGCCGAAGGCGTTCCAAGCGGCGGGACGGAAGATTTTGCCGGTTTCGACGTTGTGCATGCAGACGGGGATGCGGAGAATCGAAGCAAGGGTGATGAGGTCGGCGCCGATATGTCCGTAGGAGATAGCTCCGTGGTTGGCTCCCCAGTTGTTCATAACTGAGTAGACGTCCTTGAAGGCGTCGCGGTCGGGGCATAGACGGGGCACGAACCAGGTTGTGGGCCATGTCGGGTCGGTGCGCATGTCGAGCACTTTGTTGATTTCGGGATCGATGTCGACTGTCCAGCCTTCAGCAATCTGGAGCACCGGACCGAGACCTTTGACTAGGTTGAGGCGCAACATGGTAACGGGCATTCCGCCTTTGGTCAGGAAGTTGCTCGAGAAGCCTCCGCCGCGGAAGTAGTCGCGGTCAGCGGGATACCATGTTGTCGCTTTGAGGCAGGCTTCCATGTCGGCGTCGGTCATTGCCCATGCGGGTTTCATACAGGGCTCGCCGGCGGCGTTGCGGCTTGCGCCGGTAGCGTCGAGGGTTGTAGCACCGGAGTTGATGAGGTGGATGATGCCGCCCGACGCACGTCCGGTCAGTTCTTTGCCGGTAACGCGTTTAACGGCCTCGGGACTCCAGTAGGTGCGAACGTCGGAGAACATCTGTCCGCAGCCGGTCAGGAGGTGGCCGAAGAGCATCGCAACGCCGTTGCAAGCATCATTCTCAGTGGCGAGGACGAACGCTTCGCGCAGGCCGTTCCAGTCGAACGAGGTGTTCATCAGCGCTTCGGTGTAGTCGCCGTTGGGTTTCCAGTCGGTCCACTGGCGCTGTCCCTGGAATCCGGCAGCAATAGCGTTGTGGCCTAAAGCTTCCTCTTTGAATCCCATTTCGCGCAGGCGGGGGTTGCCGGTCATCAAGTCGCGCACGATGAGGGTCATCTTGACGATGAATTCCCAGTCGGCATCTTTCTGCTCGCGTGTTTTGCGCTTTTCAGGGCGGTTCTTGAAATCCTCGCCTTCATTTACCTTGCAGTATTTCTCGGTCCAGGTCATAGCCTTGGCATACTCTTCTTTGTCGTAGATGCCCTCGTCCATGCGGCGGAGAATCTCGGTTTCGTCGACACTCTCGTTGCGCATTCCGAGGTATTCCTGGAAGAAGTCGGGGTTGACGATAGAGCCGGCGATGCCCATACACATGCTGCCGATTGAGAGATATGAGCGACCGCGCATTGTTGCTACAGCCATGGCTGCGCGAGCAAAGCGGAGAAGTTTCTCGGCAACGTCGGCGGGGATGGTGTTATCGTCAAGGTCCTGAACGTCGTGGCCGTAGATGCCGAATGCGGGGAGACCTTTCTGGGCATGTCCGGCTAGGACGGCTGCGAGGTAGACGGCTCCGGGGCGCTCTGTGCCGTTAAATCCCCAGACGGCTTTCGGCCAGTAGGGGTTCATATCCATGGTTTCCGAGCCGTAGCACCAGCAGGATGTTACGCTGATGGTTGCTCCAACGCCTTCACGTTCGAATTTCTCGGCGCAGGCAGCGGCTTCGGCCACGCGGCCGATGGTCGAGTCGGCAATGACGCACTCGAAGGGGGTGCCGTCGCCGTGGCGAAGGTTGGTGCTGATGAGCTCTGCAACAGCCTTGGCGAGGTTCATTGTTTTCTCTTCAAGGCTTTCGCGTACACCGCCCTGACGACCATCGATGGTGGGGCGAATGCCGATTTTGGGATATTTGTTCATTGATGTATGTTTAGTTGTATGTTTGTTAGTTGTATAATTAGTCGTGGGTTGATGTCATGTTGTAGACGAGTTTGCCTCCGGCTGTTATGTCGGCGTGGGTGATGTAGGGCAGCTCGTAGGGTTTGCCGTTGAGCTCGATGCTCTCAACGTATTTGTTTTCACGCGAGAGGTTTCGGGCTTCGATGGTGAAGGTCTTGCCGCCTGCGAGATGCAGAACAATCTTCGGCAGCTGCGGGGCACCGAATACATAGGTTGCGCTGACGGGGTCGACGGGGTAGAAGCCCATGGCCGAGAACATATACCATGCCGACATCTGTCCGCAGTCGTCGTTGCCGCTGAGTCCGTCGGGGTAAGGGCGGTATTGTTCATCGAAAATCTGGCGGATGAGTTCCTGCGTGCGCCAGGGACGTCCGGCGAGAGCGTAGAGATACGTGACGTGGTGGCTCGGCTCGTTGCCGTGGGCATACTGTCCGATAAGTCCGGTGACGTCGCTCTGCGTAGTGACGAGCTCAACGGTGAATAGCGAGTCGAGTTTGTTCAGGAACGGCTCTTCGCCGCCGAAAAGCTCGATGAGTCCGGCGACGTCGTGCTGCACGTGCCAGGTGTATTGCCATGCGTTGCCCTCGGTGTAATCGCCGCCGATGCTTTCAGCATGAGCAATATCCGATGGGTTGAAGGGCGTGAGCCATGTGCTGTCGGCAAGTCGCGGGCGCATGAATTGCGTTTCGCTGTCGAAGAGGTTTTTGTAGAAGTCGGCGCGGCGGCGGAAAATCTTCTCATCGTCTTTTCTGCCGAGCAGCGAGGCCATGTCGGCGGCGGCATAGTCGTCGTATACACTTTCAAGCGTGCTCGAAACCGATTCGGCTTCAGTACGGTCGGTCGGGAAGTAACCGTAGGTTGTGTAGTCCTCCCAGTTGCTTTTCAGCGGGTGGCTGACAGTTTGCGTGCGTTTGATGGCTTCAAATGCACGGTCGGCGTCGAAGCGGCTGAATCCTTTGCGATAGGCTTCGGCGATGATTGGCACGGAGTGGTTGGCAATCATGCAGAAGTTTTCTTTGCCCCAGAGTGCCCAGATGGGCAGGAAGCCCTGGACTTCAGCCTGAGCCACGAGCGAATTGACGAAACCGTCGACGCGTTCGGGGGTGACTAATGTATAGAACGGGTGGGCGGCGCGGTAGGTGTCCCACGTTGAGAATGTCGAGTAGAATTCTCCGCCTACGGCGTTGACAACCGAGTCGGCTGCGTTGCGATAGCGTCCGTCGACGTCGGCAATCATATTCGGCTGGATGATAGCGTGGTAGAAGGCTGTGTAGAAGTTGGTCTTTTCGTCGTCGGTACCGCTGACGTCGATGCGCCCGAGATATGAGTTCCAGTCGGCGCGGGCTTTTCCGCGCTGCGTCTCGAAGTCCCAGCCGGGAATCTCAGCCTCGAGGTTTTTCATGGCGCCATCGACGGAGGTTGTCGACATTGCTACCTTCATCTGCAGCTGTTCGCCGGGCTTGAGGTCGAAGCCGGCTACGATACGCGAGCCCTTCTCAGTCGAGCCGAGCGGCAGGGTGTCAGTCGAGACCAC
>CAYNSG010000013.1:0-1751 GCA_964399885.1 uncultured Bacteroides sp. | reverse complement strand
GGCATCACGAGAATGTCGCCGAGGTCCATGCAGCCCGTTCCGTTGAGGTGGGTCTGCGTGAAGCCCCAGATAATTGAGTCGGAGTAGACATATTCCGAGCAGTAGCGCCAGCCGACAGCGCCCGTGACGGGGCTCGTCTGAATCATGCCGAAAGGCCGCGTGGCTCCGGGGAATGTATGGCCGTTGTCGGCGGCTCCTATGAATGGATTGACGTAGGCGGCATAGTCGGTCGAGTCTGAGCTGTTGCTGCAGCTGCAGAACATTGTGGCTGCTACGCCGACAATCATGGTAATTAGTGATTTTCCGGTCATTTGTTATTGTTCTGATATTTCCCCCAAAATTACACAATCCTTGTATTCTACCCAAACAATCCCGCCGTTTTTTATAATATAGGTGGGGTGTTGGTGGCCTGAAATAGCCTCATTCGGCGAAAAACTACCGAAAAAATGACTCGAATCGACGAATTTTTTCAAAAACCTTTGCAGGATGAGAAAATCTTTGTAATTTTGCCGCGCTAAAAACCCCAAAAACGATAACAAATTAAAAACATAACAAATAAACAATGATCATCGTACAAGTTAAAGAAGGCGAGAATATCGAGAGAGCACTCAAGAAATTCAAACGTAAATTCGAAAAAACCGGCATCGTGAAAGAGCTTCGCAGCCGTCAGGCTTTTGAAAAGCCGTCAGTTAGCAACCGCAAGAAAATGATGAAGGCGGTTTACGTTCAGAAGCTCCGTGCCGTAGAGGACTAACCTTCTTTTTCGGTCTCGACATTGGACTCATAGTTGAGCCCGCTCGACGGTGGCAGTCGCTCCGTTGGCGGGCTTGACTCTTATCAGACTATCAGATTCTGTTGACTATGAATGTGAAAACTCCAAAAGAGGTGGCCGAAGCCACGATTGGCATTGGCGAGGCAAAGACTCACGTCGGTTTCGGTCGGCTCGTGATGCTGTCGCTGCTTGCCGGTTGCTACATAGCGCTCGGCGGCATCCTGTCGGTTATCGTTGGCTATGGATTTCCGGAGGTGACCGCCTCGAACCCCGCGATGCAGAAGCTGCTCTCCGGCGCTATGTTCCCCATCGGGCTTATCCTCGTGGTGATTCTCGGCGCCGAGTTGTTCACCGGCAACAACGCCCTGCTTATCCCCGCCTTTATGAAGCGACGCTACGGAGCGTGGGCGATAGCCAAAAACTGGACTATCGTCTACCTCGGCAACTTCGTCGGTGCACTGTTCTTCACATATATTATGGTGTATAGTGTCGGACTGACTGCTTCTGCGCCTTGGCACGATTCGATTGTCGCCATCGCCGAGGCCAAGGTGACAATGCCGTGGCTGGTCGTGTTTATTAAAGGCATCGGCGCCAACTGGTGTGTCTGCCTGGCTGTATGGCTGGCTCTGTCGGGCCACTCGGCCGTCGAGAAAATGCTCGGCTGCTGGCTGCCGGTTATGGCATTCGTCGCCTTGGGCTATGAGCACTCTATCGCTAACATGTTTTTCATACCCTGCGGCATGTTGGAGGGCGCATCGGTAACGGTTGGGCAGTTTGTGGTCGATAATCTGATTCCCGCAACCCTTGGGAATATTGTTGGCGGTGCAGTTTTCGTCGGATGCGTTCACGCCGGAATTCATCTCGGCTGGCGTCGCCCCGCCCAATAAGACATTCCCGGCTATCGGGGCTAACCCGGCTATTCAAGCTATCCCGGCTATTGTGCGATTAGGGCTATCCCGGCTATCGGAGCTATCTCGAT